>CAYYWK010000028.1:0-12772 GCA_964475345.1 uncultured Desulfobulbus sp. | reverse complement strand
CGTGACACTCCTTTTTTCAATCTGTTTCATTTTCTGCAGCATCCGCACGCCAGGGTCAGGGGGCTGATCGCCCGCCTGTTCGGCCGGATAAAAGCGACTGAGGTTTCGCTGCAATTGATGGTACTGCAGGACGATAAGGCTGAGTTTACTGTCTGGGATGATGGTGTCCCAATAATCACGACAGTTGCTGAAGAGGCGGCAATGGCTATTGCTGCGATACGTAGAGGACAAGACGCATGAAAAACACATTGCAGGATATTCGTAGCATCTCCCCTATGCCCGAAGGCAAAAGGGAAGGGGATAATGATCTGATCAGGGCTTCATATGAGGAAGGACGGCGTTTCCTCGAGAGTCAGAATTATGCCCAGGCTGCGGTATCGCTGCACAACGCCCTGCTTGCTTATGAGGAAAGAGGAGACGAGGCGGGTGTAGCTAACGCTTCGAATCAATTGGGACATGTCTGTCTGGCGCGGCAGGACTTTGAAATGGCGATCACGCATTATCAGAGGGCGTGGGATATCTGTGAGAAGATGCAGGATCAGATGAGCCAGATAGCTTTGCAGAAGAAGTTCCTTGAGGCCTATTGCGGTACCGGGGATTTCCGGAAAGCTCTTGTGATCTGTCTCGATCTCCTTGACAAGTACTATCAAAATAATGATCCGCGAGGAACGGTTGAGACCCTTGAACAGATGGCATCCATTTACATCTCTTCTGGTGATCCTGGCAAGGCAGCTGATGCATACCGCACCATCGCTTCGATACATCGAAACTTCAAACATCTGAACATGGCTGAAAATTTCGAGAAAAAAGCCGAAGATATCGAAAAAGCTGCGTGATGTGAACGGATATTCCGACCATGTTTACAGGCATAATTGAAGGATCAGGCAGGCTCCTCAGAAAAAGAGGGGTCGGTGGCGGATTGGTGTTCGATTTTGAGGCCGGCTTCGATTTGCAGGACCCCCGCGAGGGAGAGTCGATAGCCATAAATGGGGTGTGTCTGACTGCATACGGTATCCAAGGACGCCGTTTCAGTGTCGATGTTTCGCCGGAAACTCTGCTTCGCACAAGACTGGGCAAGCTGAACAACGGTGACCTTGTCAACATGGAGAGGGCGCTGCGACTTTCAGATCGACTTGGCGGTCATATCGTTTCCGGCCATGTGGACTGCATTGCTACTGTAAGCTCTCGAACAACTCGTGGTGACTATACAATCATCAGCTTCTCCTTGTCCGAAGAGCATTGCAGGTATATTGTCGAAAAAGGGTCGATAGCCATCGATGGTATCAGTCTCACGGTCAATTCCTGTTCTACTGGGGAGTTTTCAGTTTCAATTATCCCCCATACCATGAAAGTGACGACATTGAACACCGTGAAGGTTGGCGCCAGTGTCAACATTGAGGTTGATATCATAGGAAAATACGTCGAAAAGCTCCTTCAACCAAGCTCTCATCCGAATGCTGGGAAGGTTTGTGAAAAAGGGATAGATGCTGAATTTCTTGCGGAACATGGTTTCTTCCGTTAGGACGACCCATTAACATTCAAAGACTACAATCTGAAGCGTGGCAATTATGGCAGTCAGTTCGATTGAGGAAGTAATAGAAGATATCAGGGCCGGGAAGATGATTATCCTGGTTGATGATGAAGACAGGGAAAATGAGGGCGACCTCTGCATGGCGGCCGAAGCTGTCACCGATGAAGCTATCAATTTCATGGCGACCCATGGGCGTGGGCTGATTTGCCTGACTCTCAGTCCAGATCTGGTGGATAAGCTGAAATTGCCGATGATGGTCAGTGATAACAAGTCGCCATATGGAACTGGATTCACTGTCAGTATCGAGGCGCGTACGGGTGTGTCCACCGGTATTTCCGCGGCGGATCGAGCCCGGACCATTCAGGCGGCTGTGGCCAAAGACGCCAAGCCGGCGGATCTTGTCAGCCCGGGGCATATATTCCCGCTGCGTGCAAAGCAGGGCGGGGTTCTTGTGAGGACAGGACAGACAGAGGGATCTGTTGATTTGGCACGGCTGGCCGGCATGACCACTGCGGGCGTCATCTGTGAAATAATGAATGACAATGGAACCATGTCACGGATGCCTGACCTGGAGAAGTTCGCAGCCAAGTATGAGCTGAAAATTGCCACGATAGCCGATCTGGTGGCATACCGTCTGCGACAGGATATACTTGTTCACAGGGCAGCGGAAGCGCGGGTGCCGACTGAACATGCTGGCGAATTCACAGCAATTGTTTATACTAATGATGTTGACGAGCACCATCACATTGCATTAATCAAGGGAGATCTTTCCAGGGCGGAGCGTGTCCTTGTTCGTGTGCACTCCGAATGTCTCACCGGAGATGTCTTCGGTTCGTCACGGTGTGATTGCGGACTGCAGCTCAACGCAGCAATGCGGATGATTGACCAGGAGGGATGCGGGGTAATTCTCTATATGCGGCAGGAAGGGAGAGGAATTGGCCTCATCAATAAATTGAAGGCATATCACCTGCAGGACAGCCAGGGAATGGACACCGTTGAGGCCAACCTGAAGTTAGGTTTCAAAGCGGATTTGCGTGACTATGGGATAGGAGCCCAGATCCTCAGGGATCTGGGCATCCGGAAGATGGCGCTATTGACAAATAATCCCAAAAAAATTGTTGGATTGGAAGGGTATGGGATCGAAGTGGTGGCCAGATATCCAATTGAAATAGTATCTAATCCGGAAAACAAAGAATATTTGCAATGTAAACGCGATCGTATGGGGCATCTTTTTGAGGTGCTAGATTGAGCATTGATGGTGCACCGCTGGCGATACAGCCTATTGATTATGACTGGTGAAGAAAATGGCAAATTTTATTGAGGGAAATCTCAAAGCAGACGGCAAAAAGTTCGGGATTGTAGTGGCCCGTTTCAACTCCTTCATTTCTGAAAAGCTTCTGGATGGGGCTCTTGATACTCTCCTGAGGTCTGGTGCCAACTCCGCGGACATCGATATAGCGCGTGTCCCGGGGGCTTTTGAAATTCCCTTGATTGCCAAGAAGATGGCTGCATCGCAAAAATACGATGCGATTATCTGTCTTGGGGTGGTCATACGCGGGGCAACACCACATTTCGATGTGGTAGTCAACGAGGTTTCCAAGGGCTCCGCTCAGGTTGGTTTGGAAACAGGGGTGCCGGTCCTTTTTGGCGTTCTGACGACAGAGACGATTGAGCAGGCTATCGAGCGCAGTGGCACCAAGGCAGGTAACAAGGGGGCCGAGGTGGCAGTGGCGGCTGTTGAAATGGCAAATCTCATTTCCAACCTTCTCTGAGGATAAACCCTTCGGCTGAAGTTGTTTACATCGTGATCAAAATGCATTGACTTGCCAGGCAGGTCGCTTTCGACAAGGCAATGCTCAGATATAGAGATCAGTCTCTCAAAGACAATGGGAATTCGTCGACAGGCACGTGAGGCTGCGCTCCAGTTTCTCTTTCAGGAGGATTTTGCCGACCGTGACAACAATGGGCCGGACAGCCTAGATGAGAGGTACGCTCTTTTTTGCGGTCTTTTCCAAGTCAACAGGAAGGGAAGGGCGTATGCGTTGGAACTTCTGAAGGTGTATAGTGAGAACGCCGATCGTGTGAACGAATTGATCAAGCAGGCTACGATAAACTGGAGATTGACACGGATAGCCGCAACTGATCGAAATCTTCTCAGGCTCGCGATTTGCGAGATGGTCTTTTTCGATGATGTTCCCGACGAAGTTGCAATCAATGAAGCAGTAGAGATTGCCAAACGGTTCGGGAGTGATGAATCCCCTTCTTTTATCAATGGTGTTCTCGACGCAGTGCGAAAAATCCTGCGTAGGTAAAACGCCTGACTCTTCGGCTTGCTATTTCTGCATAATCCCGTTATATCAATAAGATATAAGAGAGCAACAGCAGTGCGTTCTTGGGGAGAACACAGTAGGGCATGACCTCGAAAACAGAAAAAACGCGTCCAGGTTTTGGGCAGGAGTCAATTGCTCTTCTCGGGGTTTTTGTCGTTCTGTTTCTGCTTCTCAGCCTTCTTTCCCAGACTCTTTCCCAAGAAGAGAACTGGTGTGGAAAAATTGGCGACCTGATATCCCGCTTTCTCATCGACTATACAGGATGGGGGGCATATTTTTTTGCCTTTCTTCTCTTCCTGGTTGCCCTGAGGCTTTTTCAGCCGAAACTAGCCTGGGCCCGCCTGCTTGAGGTTCTTCTCGGATTTATAACTGCCATGGTCAGCTTTTGCGGTCTGGTATCTTCTCTCATCCCCAACGAAATATTGCCGGCAAGGTCGGGTGGCAGACTTGGCGAGTGGGTGTTCCTATCTTTCAAAGGAGTTGTCGGAGAATTTGGCTCCATGCTTTTCCTGAGCTGCATTCTTCTGCTTTCTCTTATGCTCGTTACTGCTTTTTCTCCCTATCAGTTTTTCAGTGAACTGTTCGAGAAGACTCTTGGCTTCCTGAATGGTTTCAAGAAGGATAATAGGGTGGCTGTTCAGGAAGAAGGTGATGCAGAAGGAAAACAGCCGAAAGCACGCTCTCAGCGGGGGAAAATCGCTGATGACAGAATGAGGGGCGGAGGGACAGATGTCCCGGTTGTTCAGGAAAGACAAAAGGCGGGCGACAATTCGGGAAAATCTGAAAAAGTGCCTCAGAGACCGTTGAAACGCGGGACCTGGCAATTGCCTCCCCTGGAGATCCTTGATAGCAATCCTCAAGTGCAAGAAAATATACCCAATGAAACCTATTACCTTTTATCCCAGCAGCTTGAGGATCATCTTGGCAATTTCGGTGTGTCCGGCAAGGTCGTTGGTATATCGCCGGGACCGGTGGTGACGACGTATGAATACTCTCCAGCCCCTGGAGTAAAAATTAACAAAATAGTTAATTTGGCCGATGATCTTGCCTTGGGTTTGCGTGCCAAGTCGGTCAGGGTGGTTGGGTCAGTACCAGGCAAAGCTGCTCTAGGTATTGAAATTCCCAATGAGCAAAGGCAAATCGTCTATATCAGAGATTTGATTGGGGCCCAAACTTTTCGAAATACAACAGACAAATTGAGTATTGCTCTGGGATTGGACGTAGTCGGCAATCTGGTTCTTGATAATCTGGCAAAAATGCCGCACCTGCTGATAGCCGGAGCCACTGGCGCCGGCAAGAGTGTTGGTATAAATACTATCATCGCATCCATTCTCTTCAATGCCACTCCAAGTGAAGTGCGTTTCTTGATGATAGACCCGAAGCGCATAGAACTATCGGGATACGAAGGTATTCCGCACCTTCTCCATCCTGTTGTAGTTGACCCTCGCCTTGCTTCGAGGGCATTGAATTGGGCTGTTCGTGAAATGGAGCGAAGATATCGCTTGCTCGAAGAGGCAAAGGTTAAAAACTTCGATTCCTATAACAGGCAAACGAAGAGTGCACTGCCATACATTGTTATAATCGTCGACGAGCTCGCTGATCTCATGATGGTGGCTTCCAAGGATGTCGAAACCGCTATCGCCCGCCTCGCACAGATGGCGCGTGCTGCAGGTATTCACCTCATTCTGGCAACGCAGAGACCGTCCGTCGATGTCCTGACAGGGTTGATCAAAGCCAATTTCCCAACGAGGATATCCTTCAAGGTCTCATCGAAAATTGATTCGCGGACGATACTTGATGCGTCGGGAGCTGAGCATCTCCTTGGGGCTGGTGATATGTTATACCTGGCTCCTGGTACCTCGCGACTTAAGAGAATTCATGGAGCATATATATCGGAAGCCGAGACCGCCAAGCTGGTAGAATTCCTTCGTGAACAGGGAGGCGTCGAGTACGATGAATCAATACTTGAAGAAATCGAATCCAATAACGGCGACGGGGAGGATGATTCCGAAGATTATGATGAGAGATATGACGAGGCCGTGGCTATTGTGACCGAATCAGGTCAGGCATCGATCTCCATGCTGCAGAGAAGGCTCAGGGTTGGATACAACAGAGCTGCGAGAATGATTGAGACTATGGAGAGGGAGGGAGTAATCGGCCCGGCTGATGGCTCTAAAGCACGAGAGGTCTTGCTGCGGAAAAATATGACATAGTCGCTGGAACTGCGCGCCGCGGAAATTGTCTTGACAATTATATGCCAACAAATTATAAAAAAATTCTTGGAAAAATGAGTAATCATTCAGTTATTATCCCAATTCTTGTATTGCCGGAGTTGTCGTATCAATTGGAGGATTGGCTGAGGTGCTAGAGATCTCGGCTTGTTCCCAAAGTTTTGGTTATTGTAGTGAATTTGATTGAGTATAGGTTGAGTGGGTCCTGTAAGTGCAGGATCACAACAGTTAAAACAAACTGAGGAGGTAGTTTAATGCCAAGTTATGTAGATCCTTCCAAATGTGATGGCTGCAAAGGTGGAGACAAAACCGCATGCATGTACATCTGTCCCAATGACCTGATGGTCCTTGAGAAAACAGAGATGAGGGCTTACAACCAGGAGCCTGATGCGTGCTGGGAATGTTACTCCTGCGTGAAGATTTGTCCCCAGGGCGCGATATTCGTCCGTGGTTATGACGACTTCGTACCGATGGGTGGGCAGGTTCATCCAATGCGCAGTGCTGATTCGATCATGTGGACGGTCAAGTTCCGCAACGGCAACATCAAACGCTTCAAATTCCCGGTGCGTACTACTGCAGAGGGTGCAGCGAATGCTTATGTAGGTCAGAAGGGCGCCAACCTTGATGATGAATGTCTGCTTCTCGAGGCAAATCTTCCTGCTCCCAAGTAAGTCGGGGATCGGTAGAGAGCAAAAATCCAATATTATTAATTTCATATAGGAGATGTAGATATGGCATTGCCAAATAAACCAAAGGGCGAAATTTTAGCCGTTGCTGATCCTCAGGTAGTAGAGCATGATGTTGACATTTTGATCGTAGGCGGTGGTATGGCCGCATGTGGTGCTGCATTTGAAGTCAAAAAGTGGGCGCCGGAAGACATGAAGATCGTACTCGTAGACAAGGCCGCTCTTGAGCGTTCGGGTGCTGTTGCTCAGGGTCTGTCTGCAATCAACACCTACATCGGTGATAACCCCATCGAAAGTTATGTCAAGATGGTTCGTAATGACCTGATGGGCGTTGTTCGCGAGGACCTGATCTATGACTGCGGCCGTCACGTTGATGAGTCGGTCAAGCTGTTTGAGGAATGGGGCCTGCCGGTTTGGAAGAAGGATGCTGACGGTGAGAACCTTGACGGCGCAAAGCCGGCTCCGACTCTCCGTGAAGGTGGTCAGCCAGTTCGTACCGGTAAATGGCAGATCATGATCAATGGTGAGTCGTATAAATGTGTGGTAGCCGAGCCCGCCAAAACCGCTCTCGGAGCTGATAACATCATTGAGCGTATATTTATAGTCAAGTTGTTGCTTGACAAGAACAAGCCGAACCAGATCGCTGGCGCTGTCGGCTTCTCCGTCCGCGAAAACGCAGTGCACATTTTCCGTTGCAAGACTGCTCTTGTCGCCTGTGGCGGTGCAGTAAACATCTTCCGCCCAAGGTCGACAGGTGAAGGCAAGGGTCGTGCATGGTATCCAGTTTGGAATGCAGGCTCCACCTACACCATGTGTGCGCAGGTTGGTGCAACCCTGACCATGATGGAAAACCGTTTCACCCCGGCTCGTTTCAAGGATGGTTACGGTCCTGTCGGTGCATGGTTCCTTCTGTTCAAGGCCAAAGTGCAGAACGGACTGGGCGAATTCTATGCAAATAGCGATGCTGTAAAAGACGAACTGTCCAAGTTCATGCCGTATGGTGCGTCCCCGGTTACTCCGACCTGTCTGCGTAACCATCTGATGCTCAATGAGTTGAAGGCTGGTCGTGGTCCCATTTACATGGCAACCGATGTAGCCTTGAACGCATTTTTGGAAGACCGTCGCGCAAAAGGAATGGACGAGAAAGAGGTCAAAAAGTTTTGGAAACACCTCGAATCTGAGGCTTGGGAAGACTTCCTGGATATGTCGGTTGGTCAGGCAGGACTCTGGGCCGGCATGGATATCGAGCCTGAGAAGATTGGTTCGGAGATTATGCCGACTGAACCCTATATGCTGGGTTCCCACTCAGGATGTTGCGGTATCTGGACATCCGGTCCGAACGAGGCATGGGTACCTGATGTGCAGAACCCCGATCGTGCCCATAAGTACAAATGGGGCTACAATCGTATGACCACCGTTGACGGTCTCTTCACTGCTGGAGACGGTGTTGGTGCCTCCGGTCACAAGTTCAGCTCCGGCTCCCATGCCGAGGGTCGTATTGCTGCCAAGCAGATGGTCAAGTTCTGTCGGGACAATGCATCCTTCAAGCCTGAATTGAAGCAGACTGCGAAAGAGTTGGTTGACGAAATCTACGCACCTGTGCGTCGTTATCTTGAGTTTGCAGGTGCATCAACAGCTGCAGATGTCAACCCCAACTACTGCAAGCCTGCTGGTCTGATGATGCGCTTGATGAAAGCGACTGATGAGTATGGTGGTGGTGTTGCAACCTACTACATGACTTCAGGAAAGCTCCTCAACATCTGTCTCGACCTGCTCCGCTTGCTTCGCGAAGATGCAGAGAAAATGGCGGCTGGCGATTTACATGAACTTCTCCGCTGTTGGGAGAATTACCACCGCATCTGGTGTGTTGAGGCACATATTCGCCACATTGAGTTCCGAAAGGAATCCCGTTATCCAGGATTCTATTACAGATCCGATTATCCGACCTGTGATGACGAAAACTGGAAGTGCTTTGTCAACTCAACTTTCAATCCTGATACTCAGGAATGGAAGTGCGAGAAGGTTGAGTGCCTGAATATCTTCGCAACTGATCCATGGCTGTAATTCACTCGCTTGTATCTGTAATGTGATGTAAGAGAAATCTCCAGGAATCGCAAGATTCCTGGAGATTTTTATTATGGGCTTCTTATTCTGCATCGGACTGAGATGTGTTGCTGTTCTCATTCCTGTAGAGAATAAGAAGTTATTGTGTTTGCTTTAAGGCCAACAGTTGATATGTCTCGCGAAAAGCACTGGTACTGCACTTCGCAAAAGCATGTCGATAGCAAATATTTCAGCGAATCGAATGGAGGAAAGCATGACTGACGAGCAAGGCACCTCGGGTGCAATTTTGGTCGTAGGCGGAGGGATAAGCGGGCTGACAGCTGCCTTGGAAGCCGCCGAAGTCGGAAACGATGTTGTCCTTATTGAGAAAGGACCAAGTTTTGGTGGGCGTGTTGCCCAGTTGAATCAATATTTTCCAAAGCTTTGTCCGCCAAGTTGTGGTCTTGAAATCAATTTTAAACGTATCAAAGGAAACAGACGGATCAGGACATATACAATGACCACTGTGAAATCAGTGTCCGGGGGTCCAGGTAATTATGAAGTCACGCTGGAGATTGCACCGAGGTATGTAAATAGCAACTGTACTGCCTGTGGTGATTGCGCAAGTGCATGCCCAGATGAAATTGCCAATGAATTCAACTTTGGCATGGATAAATGCAAAGCAGCGTATCTTCCTCACGAGATGGCGTTTCCCCGTCGGTATGTCATTAACAAGGCAGCACTTTCGCAAGCCGGTGTTGAGGCTGTCAAAGCCGCGTGCAAGTATGACGCAGTTGATTTAGAAATGAAAACCGAGACGGTCAAAGTCCAGGTTGGTGCAATCATATGGGCCACAGGATGGGTTCCTTATGATGCAAAGAAAATCGACAACCTCAAGTTTGGCACTTCAGATGCTATCATAACCAATATGATGATGGAGCGGATGGCTGCTCCAAATGGTCCTACCCAAGGCAAGATTGTCCGGCCTGGCGACGGCAAGTCGTTGGAGTCGATCGCCTTTGTGCAGTGTGCAGGTTCTCGAGATGAAAACCATCTCGAATATTGTTCACATATCTGTTGCATGGCTACCTTCAAGCAGATGACCTATGTCAGGGCTCAATATCCGGATGCGAAAATCTTTGTATTTTACATTGACCTCCGCACTCCTGGAAAATATGAAAAATTCAGAGAAGATAGAATGAAAGACAGTAATGCTGTCTTCATCAAGGGAAAAGTTGCGCAAGTGTCTAGTGAGCCTGATGGTGGGGTAACCGTTGTCGCCGAAAATGCCGTGACGGGAGAGAAAATTTCGCAGAAAGTTGATTTGGTCGTTCTGGCGACAGGAATGCAACCAGAACTTTCTGTTCAGGGCGCACCAGTTTCCTTGGATATGGACACCAGTGGTTTTGTCATTTCTGATACACAGAAAGGTATGATCGCAGCAGGATGTGCAAAAAAAGCTGCTGATGTCGTAACGACTACTCAATCATCAACCGCAGCCGCGCTCAAAGCGATTCAGGTCTCCAGGAGGTAATAGAAATGTCAAAAAAATACTGTGCGTATCTGTGTTCAGGTTGCGGAATAGGGGATGCTCTCGACCTTGATTCCTTGAAGAACGTCGTCACCAAGGAGATGTCCCTGGAATGCAAGGTTCACGATTATTTATGCGGGAAAGAGGGACTGTCGGTTATCCAGAAGGATATTGAAGAGGGAGTGAACACCGTAGTCATTGGGGCATGTTCACCTCGCGTAATGTCGAAGGAATTTGATTTCGGAGATGACAAGATAGTTGTAAGGGCGAATCTCCGGGAGCAGGTTGTATGGTTGGAAGCAAAACCTGAAGAAGGGAAACAACCTCATAAAGAGGCCGCTGCCTTTTTGATGGAAACTGCCTCTGATTACATGCGAATGGCGTGCACTAGGGCAAAAAAGACTGAACTTCCAGAACCATACAAGCTTGAGAACATGAGCCGGGTAATCATGGTAATGGGCGGCGGGATTGCCGGGCTTACTGCAGCCAGTGAGGCTTCTGCTGCAGGCTATCAAGTTCTGTTGGTCGAGAAGGAAGAAACTCTTGGAGGAAAAGCTGCTGGTTGGCGGAAGTCTTTTCCGACGAAAGCACCGTGGACCGATCTGGAGGACAGCCCTGCTCAATCATTAATCAGTAAGGTCACATCTGATCCAAACGTTACGATTAAGACTGGGGTTGAAGTTGCTCGGATCGGCGGCGCTCCCGGCAATTTCGCGGTCACTCTCAAGCCTGCAAACACCAAAAGCGAATGGGATGCACCTGCAAAGGTTGGTGTTGATGAGCAGGAATTGATTGACAAAGGCCAGAAGGATGATCCCAACGCTGGGCTGAATAAATACACAGAAGTTGATCCGGACGCGACGATTGTCGGTGCAGTTGTATTGGCTACTGGTTGGAAGCCTGCAGATGTATCCCAATTCGAACATCTTGGTTATGGCGTCCTCAAAAATGTCGTAACCAATGCTGAGTTTGAAAAACTGGCAAAGGAAGGCAATGTCCCGGCAAATGTAGCTTTTATTCAAAGTCCTGGCGGGAAAGATGATGACAAGGATTTCCCTTACTGCAATTCAGTTACCTCAATGGTTGCCTTGAAACAGGCGCAATATGTGTGCAGCGACAATGCTGACGGGAAGGCATACATCCTTTATCAGCATATGCGCACCCCTGGTCATATGGAGCTGTTTTACAAGAGTGCCCAACAGTGTAACGTGATATTCATGACCAAGGCCAGTGTTTCGCAAATCGCCGCCAAAGGTGATAAATTGCAGGTGACTGCTGAAAACACCCTGCTCGGCGAAGATTTGGATTTAGAAGTTGACATGGTTGTTCTCGCTGCAGGCATGGAGCCGACCACCTTGCACGAAAGCACTATCAATCTCGCCTACCGGCAAGGTCCAGCCTTCTCCGATTTGGAGTTGTTTGATGGATACGCAGATAGTCATTTTATCTGTTTCCCATATGAAACACGCAGGACAGGTATCTATTCCTGTGGCGGAGTAAGAAAAGCAGAGACTATCGACGAGACTATCGACGACGCGACAGGCGCAGCTCTCAAGGCCATTCAGTGTCTTGAGTCGACCGACCGCGGAGTGGCTGTACATCCTCGTTCGGGCGATGCCACATATCCCGAATTTTTCATGCAGCGCTGTACGCAGTGTAAGAGGTGTACTGAAGAATGTCCTTTTGGTGCTCTTGATGATGATGCGAAGGGGACACCGTTGCCTAATCCAACAAGATGCCGCCGCTGTGGCACCTGCATGGGAGCTTGCCCTGAAAGAATAATCGGTTTCAAGGATTATAATATTGATTTGATAGGATCCATGGTCAAAGCAATCGAGGTTCCTGAAGATGATGAGGATAGGTTGCGCATCGTGGTATTTGTTTGTGAGAATGATGCGTATCCTGCACTTGACATGGCAGGCATGAAGAGGAACGGCATCAACCATATGATCCGATTTATTCCTGTCCGGTGTCTGGGATCAGTAAATATGGCATGGATACGTGATGCACTCTCAGCAGGAATGGATGGAGCGATGCTTCTAGGTTGCACTTACGGTGACAACTACCAGTGTCACTTTGTCAAGGGTTCGGAAATCGCCAATAAACGGATGGAAAATATTGGTGATACACTTTCCAGTCTGGGGCTTGAGTCGGAAAGGTGCGCAGCAGAACAGGTTGCAATTACCGATTACGACAAAATTCCGCAAATTCTTAACGACTTTGTTGATAGCATTGTTGAGATGGGACCGAATCCGTTCAAAGGATTCTAAAATCAATCTCAAGAGAGCCTGCTGGCGAGTTGATAGCAGACTCTCTTATGTTTTGATGCTTGATGAACTATTTATGTAGGGTTTGTACAATCTCAGGAGGAAAAGAATGAAAGTTCAGCCCGATCTGGAATTTATTGAATACCTGAAGGG
>CAYYWK010000027.1:0-12781 GCA_964475345.1 uncultured Desulfobulbus sp. | reverse complement strand
CCAGGATTGCCGGGAGCCCGGCCCGGGCCAGGTTGGCAAGGGCCTGCATCTTGATCTCCAGCAGCGGCCGGCCGCGGAGCCGAGCGTACACCGCGTCGGTCAGTCCGTCGAACTGCAGGAACACCGAGGAGAGGCCGGCATCCCGGTAGATGGCGGCGAGATCAGGCTCGGCCGCCAGGCGAAGGCCGTTGCTGTTCAGCTGGATGAACGGGAATCCGGCCGCGGCGGCGGCCCGGATGATCGCCGGTAGGTCGTCGCGGACGGTCGGCTCGCCGCCCGAGAGCTGGAGGTTGCAGCCGCCGGTGTCTTCAATCACCCCGGCGAAGCGATTGGCGAGAGCGGCGAGGGTCTGGTCGCCGCTCCCGGCTGCGCCGCTGTCGGCAAAGCAGATCGGGCAGCCCAGGTTGCAGCGGCTGGTGACCTCCACCAGGGCGGTGCAGGTGCGCTGGCCGTGTTCCGGGCAGAGGCCGCAGTCATAGGGGCACCCCCGCATGCTGCGGGTCTGCCGCCGGCCGCCGTGGTACGGGGTTTTCGGCCTGGTCCAGCTGTCCTAGGAGGGGGTGCCGAGCCAGATCACCGCCCTGAAGGTGCCGTGGTCCGGGCAGTTCTTGATCATGCTGACCCTGTCGCCGTCGGTGACGATCTCGCCGTCAACCCGCCCAAGACACTCCGGGCAGAGGCTTGCAACCCTGCCGATCACTTTGCTCATGATCCGGGAGAGGCGGCAGGGTCGAAACCGTTCTCGATCAGCAGACCGAGAGCATGGTGGTAGGCCTCGGCGAGCAGTCCGCCGCAGACCTGCGGGTCGGGGCTGCCGTCGCTGACGATGTCGGCGCAGTTGATCCCGCCCAGGCGCTGGCCGACAGTCTGCCGGAACCAATCTTCGAACTCGCTGAGCAGAAGCGGCAACTGGTCGCTGGCCTGATCCGCTGCGTGGCCCTTGCCGGCGAAATAGGCGATCAGGCAGGCCCCGCCGGTCAGCACCCCACAGGGCCCCAGACTGGAGGCCAGGCCGTGGCAGAGTCCCGACATGGCCCTGATCAGGCCGGGATTGGCAGTTCCCTGGATATCGAGGGCCAACTGGAGCATGATCTGCGAGCAGCAGAATCCCTGGCCCGCCAGTTTGAGGATGTCGAAATCGGTGTCGTTCATGGACTGTTCCGGGTGGCAAGAAGAAGGAAGAGACCGGGTTTGGCAGCTGCGCCGGCGCGGCAGGCCTGCGCCGCCGTTGCGGCACTGCCGGTGACCGCCTGCCAGAACCCCTGCAGGGAACCGTGTGCGAAGACGAAGCGGGCGGCGGTTTCCCGCAGCAGCCGCGACTGGTCCTCGAGATGGATGACGGAAAAACCGGACGCTGCGAGCAGTTCCCGGACAGTTTCCATGCCGCTTGCCCCGGCGAAACAGCAGGGCGCAGGCCACAATTCGCCGTTGTCGCTGCCTGAGCGGTTGTAGATATCGGCTATGGCCAACCGGCCGCCCGGCCGGAGAACCCGGCGGAACTCCTCCAGGGTGCGCTCCCTGGGTGTGAGGTTCCAGGCGCATTCGCAGATGACCAGATCAACCGAGGCATCGGCCAGCGGCAGGCGGCACAGGTCGGCCTGCAGCACCGGGAAGCGGCTGGATCGTGCAGAACGGAGGAAGTCGCGGTCGATATCGACCCCAAGCACCCGGGGCAGACCCCGTTCCTGCAGGATCCCCAGGCTGCCGCAGGGGCCGCAGCCGGCATCGAGCACCGTCATCGCCGGCTGCGGGCGGGCAAGTTCGACGATCCGTCGGGTCAGCGAGGCCCCGCCCGGGCGCAGGGCTGCGCCCAGCGAATCCCTGACGGCGGTGCTCTGGTAGAGCGGCAGCACCATCACTTGTCCTCGAGCAGTTTTTCGACCTCCAGCATCCGTCCGACCGCCAGCTCTTCGGAGATCAGCACGGCCCCGCAGCGCGGGCAGACCGGAAGCTCGACGGCGAACACGCTGCCCAGATACCTGAGCTCGACCGGAGCCGGCTGCAGCGGCTCCCCGCAGGGCTGACAGAGCCAGTCCATATCCTCGGGCAGAAAGCGCAGAGTCATCTCGCCACCTCCACAATTGACATGCGATGACTCCAGCAGTTGTGCAACCGGTAGCCATCCTCGCCGTTCACGGTGAACTCGACCCAGAAGGTGACCTCGCCGAGGCGGGCGGAAGCCAGCCTGGCCGGGCTCTTGCCGTGCTGGAAAAACCGGCCGCCCTGGCTGACCTGCCAGAGGATCTGCCGGACATCGTCAGCGAGAATACGGCGTTTTTCCATGATCGCCGCCACCTCGGGAGCAATGCTGACGGAAAGGGACTGCCAGGCAACGGCCGGCTCCCCGGTCTCATTGAAGTATTCCCGGAGCATCTGCTCGTGCAGCAGCCGGCGATTTTCCCGGCGCGGGGAGATCGCAAGCGGCGGATCCAGCGCATCCACGGCTTCCGCCGGGAAGAGCAGGTCGAGCAGGTGCGACACCGGGCGGCCCGAGCGGGCCAGCTGCTCCCGGCACATGATGCAGTAGGTGAGCAGCGGCGCCGATGTCTGATCGGCGCGGTGTTCGACGACTTCCCGGGCGAGTTCCGGGTTGGCGTTGTCCATCAGCCCGCCGAAACCGCAGCATTCGGTCAGTTCGCCGGACATCGGCAGTTCGACAAGCGGCTGGCCGAGGGCCGCGGCCAGAGCGCGCACTGCCCTGCGGGTAGCCCCGTCGTGGCGGGCCGTACAGGGGTCGATCAGCGCCGCGGGCGGCAGGACTGACGGTCCGTCTGCTGCCCCGGTGGTCGCGGCAAGCGTCGTCCACAGCGATTCCGCCTGGACCTCGGGCAGGTGTTCCCGGAACATCTGCAGGCAGGAGGAGCAGCAGGTCAAAATCAGCGGTTGCCCCATTTCCCGCCAGGATTCGATAAACCGCTCGCCGGCCCCTGAAAACTCGTCTTTCCGTCCTGCCCAGTGCGCCGGAGCCCCGCAGCAGCCAAGCCAGATGCCGGTGTCGGGCCGCAGCGACAGCAGGTGGCGATAGAGGGCCTGGGTCTGCCCGGGTCGGATCGCCGCCAGCTGGCAGCCGGGAAACAGCATTGCACTGCTCTCCCGGCGACCGGGGGCGTGGCGGATCAGCCGGCATTGCGGGGAGTTGGCTGAGCGCATCTCGTCGAGGGCGAAGGCATGGGCCGAGGGCGGCATCCGGTCTTCCGCGACCATCCGCTGCCTGGCCTCGAGGCAGAGTCTGGCCATCGAGAAATCATGGGGGCAGAGGATCTCGCACTGGCCGCAGAGCGAACAGGAGTTGATCAGGGTGTTGGCCTGGTGAACGCCCTTGACGATGGCCTCGTTGTTGTAGATGCGCCGGGCATAGACCTTCGGGTAGGCCCCGAAGTGCTGCAGGTAGAGACAGTTTTTGACGCACTCCAGGCACTGGCAGTCGAGGCAGCGGGCGGCCTCCGCGCCGGCTTCGGCGGTGGAGTAGACAGCCCCGGCGCGGCCGGGCTCGATGCGGGGGACAGCGGCAATTCCTGCGGTGGAGGTGAACAGCCCGGTTCGGCCCTGGCGGGGAAGGGGGCGGGCCGCCGTCAGCGACACACCCTGCAGGAAGCGGTCCATGGACAGGGCGGCGGCCCGTCCCTGGGCAATGCTGGTGATATAGCGGGTGGGATGTCCGCTGTCGGCAACGCCTCCGGCGAACAGCCCTTCCTCGGCAAGGGCCATGGTCAGCTCGTCGGCAACAGCCAGGTCTATGCCAGGGTCGCCGTCCAGTTCGCCGTCACGGCCGAGATACACGGTTTCAAACGATCCCCGCAACGTGGCGAGCATTTCAACGGTAAATGGCGCCGCCGCTTCGAAGCGGACCCCGGTCTTTTCCAGAAAGGCAAGTTCTTCGGCAAGGATTTCCGGCGGCAGCAGCTCCGCCGGCAGGCCACTGAGCCAGCCGCCGGCCGCCGAGGCGGGAAAGACGGTGACGGCATAGCCCTTTTTGGCAAGGTCGAAGGCAACGACCAGGGAACTGGGGCCTGCCCCCAGCACGGCGGCGGCTTTGTCCCGGGCGGGAAGGAGGAGAATGCGGCCCCGCTGCGCGGCATGGCTGCAGCAGGTCTTCTCGAGCAGGCCGATGGCGACCGGCCCGCCGAGTTCCCGGCGCAGGCAGAACTCCTCGCATGGTGCCTCGCAGAGTCTGGCGGTGACGCCGGTCAGCGGCATGGTTTTTTCCAGCACCGCGAACGCCGCCCGCAGATCGCCCCGTCCCATGGCCTGGACAAAGGCTCTGGCGTCGACGGCCAGCGGACAGCCGGCGGTGCAGCGCGGCGGTTCTTCCTGGGTACAGCGGGATTCCCACTCCCGCAGCTCATTCTGGTCCATGGCAACCTGAAAAAAAGCCCTCTCCAACCCGCAGGGGCCGGAGAGGGCAGGTGAACAACCGGCCGGATCAGCCTTTCAGCCCTTCCAGCACCTTTTCCGGCAGAGCCGGCAGACGGGTGATGCGCACGCCGCAGGCGTTGTAGATGGCGTTGATGATCGCCGCATGCGGACAGGTCAGCGGCAGTTCGCCGACGCCGGAGGCGCCGAAGGGGCCTTCCGGACGGGCGGTCTCGACATAGACCAGTTCCATCTCGTCCGGGATCTGCTTGATGTAGGGGAAGCCTGCGCCGACCAGCGTCGAGTGCTTCTGGATGTCCTCGAAATCCTCGCTCAGGGCGAGACCGATGCCCTGGGCCAGGCCGCCGTACATCTGGCCGTCGACGACCAGGCGGTTGGCGATCTTGCCGATGTCGGCCACCAGCGTCATCTTCTCCACCGTCGTCTGGCCGGTCCTGACATCCACCGCCACCTCGGCGAGGAAGACGCCGTACATGTAGCAGGCAAACGGCCGGCCCTGGCCGTCCTCGTTGCAGGCGTCGGCTGGCGCGGTCCACTTGCCGCTGTACTTGGTGGGGATGTTCTCGGCGACCATCTGCGCATGGCTGCGCACACCGCCCTTGCCGTCACGCATGCCGGCTGCCAGCAGTTCGCAGGCGGCCTTGATGCCGCGACCGACCACGACCTGGGAGCGGCTGCCGCCGGCCGGTCCGCCGTTCGGGCAGACGCTGGTGTCGTTCAATACCAGCCTGATCCGCTCCGGTCCGACGCCGATGCCGTGCAGGGCTTCCTGGGCGGTGGCCAGGGCTCCCATGTCTGCCCCCTGGCCATGGTCGAGCCAGGTGGTGTAAATGGTCACCGTGTCATCGGGGTTGAGCTGGGCATCGACTTCGGCGCTGTCCGGGCCGTCGAGGCCGCTGCCGTAGACGCCCAGCGAGATGCCGACGCCGCGTTTGACTTCCGCGGTCGACCCGGCCTTGGCCTTGGCCAGGGCGGCCTGGTATTTCGGGCGCAGGGTGTCGAGCAACTCGGGCAGGCTGTAAACTTCGGGATCCTGGCCGGTGGGGGTGGTGGAGCCCTGGCGGTAGACGTTCTTGTAACGCAGTTCCAACGGATCCATGCCGAGTTTTTCGGCCAGCTGGTCCATCAGCACCTCGGAGGCGAACTCCGACTGCGGCGAACCGTAGGCCCGGAAAGCCGAGCCCCAGGCGTGGTTGGTGCAGACCGTCCGGCCAAGGCCGCGGATATTCGGGATGTCGTACCCCGAACCGATGAACTGCGCGCCGCGCAGGGTCAGCAGGTCGCCGAACTCCGAGTACGGGCCGTGGTCGACGCTCCAATCGGATTCCATGCCGAGCAGCTTGCCGTCCTGGTCGGCGGCCATCTTCAGGTTGATGAAGAACGGCGAGCGCTTGCCGGTGTAGGTCTGCTGCTGGAAGTAGTCATAACCGAGGAAGACCGGGCGGCCTGTGGCCAGCGCCGCGGCGCCGACCAGGGCCTCCATGGTCGGGCTGAACTTGTAGCCGAAGGTGCCGCCGGCCGGGTTCTGGACCAGGACCAGCTGGTCGGGCTCGACGCCGAGGCCGGGGGCGATCATGTAGAGATGGAGATGGATGCCGATCGATTTGGAATGGATGACCAGCTTGCCCTCGTCATTGATGTAGGCGAATCCGACATCGGGTTCGATGGGCATGTGCGGCTGACGGCCGACGTAGTAATCGCCTTCCACCACCACCGGCGCCCCTGCGAAAACCGGCGCGGTCTCCCCGCCCTTGGCGATGCGCTGCTCGAAGTAGACGTTCGGGGTGCCCGGATGGATCTCGATGGCGTCCTCGGCCATCGCCGCCGGGGCGCTCATGTAGCTTGGCAGTTCCTCGAGTCCGACCTTGACCTTTTCAGCGGCGGCGCGGGCGTTCTTGATGGTGTCGGCGCAGACGATGGCGATCGCATCGCCATACTGGAAGACTTTCTCGTCGCAGAGGATCGGCCGGTCCCAGCCGTCGCCCTTGTTGGTCGGGAAGGTGATCAGGCCGGTGATCCGGTTCTTGCCCTTGATGTCCCGGTGGGTGACGACCTTATAGACGCCGGGCATCTTCTCGGCCTCGGCGGTGTCGATGGAGAGAATCCTGGCGTGGGAGACCTTAGCCTGGACCAGCGCCAGCTGCAGTGTCTCTTCCGGCAGCTTCAGACCGAGGTCGGCGCCGAAATCGCAGGTTCCGGTGACCTTGGCGATCGCCGAGGGCCGCGGGTACCTGGTGCCCCAGATCCGGCCGTCCGCAGGGATCTTGAAGGCCAGGTCATCCATGTTCATTTCGCCGCGCAGGACCTTGGCGGCGTCCATGACCGCATCCACCAGCTGCTTGTAGCCGGTGCAGCGGCAGGCGTTGCGGTGCTTCTGGAACCAGTCCCGCACCTCGTCGCGGGTCGGGTTCTGGTTGGTGTCGAGCAGCCCCTTGGCGGAGACGATGAAACCCGGCGAGCAGAAACCGCACTGGGCCGCGCCGTGGGCGATCCAGGCCATCTGCAGGGGATGCAGGCAGTCGGGGGTGCCGACTCCCTCGATGGTGGTGATCCTGGCCCCGTCGGCGACCCGTTTCATCTTGGTGGCGCAGGAGCGGACGACCTTGCCGTCCATCAGCACGCTGCAGGCCCCGCACTGCCCCTGGTCGCAGCCGACCTTGGTGCCAGTCATGTTGAGGTTGTTGCGAATGACCGTTGCCAGCGAACTCTCGGCGTCAACCACCAGGTGCTTGACAATGCCGTTGACGACAATTTCCTTCTTGATCATGCCACCCTCCATTATGAGACGTAGGATTTCTGAATCGGGGGCCGGATACCTGCTGTCCCCGGTGCGACGATTCGTTCAACGGCACTTTCCTGGCCAGTCACCTCTGCGGGATCGCCGGGATTAGGTCGGAACGTGCCAACCGATCGGGCAATTATAGAATAACAGGCGGGAAATTCCTGATATTTACAGATATTGACCGATATCAACGAGAACTGACAGGGGATGCAGCAGAGGTGGGCGGGAATGGCATCGCCGCTGGCCGGGGCCGGTATCGGAACTCCGGCCAGGTGATAGCCTGTCGGGGATCTTTACCGGCAGAAGCTGCAGGCGGGATAGCGGCAGGTCGGACAGTTGCGGCAGAGGCCGCCGTGGCCCAGGCCTGCCAGTTCGCGGCGGCCGATCTCCTCGCCGGTCAGGATGCGCGGCAGTACCGCATCGAGGACGGTGATCCTGTGGAACATCCCGCATGCCGGGACGCCGAGCACCGGCACCTCGCCGAGCCGTCCCGAGAAGAACATCGCCCCCGGCAGCACCGGGCTGCCGTAAACGGCCCGGGTCGCGCCGGTGGCGAGGATGCCGGCCCGGGTGACGTCGTCGGGATCGACCGACATCCCGCCGCTGGTGACGATCAGGTCGGCGCCGTCTTCCAGACAGCGGTGGATGGCGGCGGCGATCCGGTCCGGCTCGTCCGGTGCCAGTTCGACGCGGATGATCGTCGAGTCGAGGTCCTGCAGCTTGTTCCGGAGGACTTCCTCAAAACGGTCCTGAATCCGTCCATGGAAGACCTCGTTGCCGGTGATGACCAGGCCGGCCCTGGCCGCTCGCAACCGCAGGACGCGGAGCGTGGCGCCATTGCCGGAGGCGGTCGCCGCCGCCTGTTCGACGAGGCCACGGGAGGCGACCAGCGGTATCAGGCGGGTCCCTCCGATGATGTCACCCTTTTTCACCGGGGTGTTGTCATGCAGGGTGGCGCACATCACCTCGCCGAGCAGGTTGAAATGGAAAAGCTGGTCGGCATTCACCCGGAGCAGCCCGTCATGCGCCGCCTTCAGGACCATTTTGCCTTCATCGGGGGCATCCGGCATCGTCACCCCCTCGCCGGCCAGTGCCTTGGCCAGCATCAGCGCCGCCTCGTTCTCATGAATCTCGTCGCCGGTAAGCGTCAGGATGTAGATGTTGTCCTTGCCGAGACGTTTGAGGTAATCAATATCTTCCTGGCGGATGATGTGGCCCTTCTTGAAGGCGCTGCCCTTTTTCTGCCCCCTGACGATCTCGGTGACATCGTGGGGAAGGACCATTCCAACGGAGTGTTCGACGGGGATTGTCTTCAACATGATTTCAACTCGGTACTGTCACGCGATGAGGAGGTTCGAGGCGCGTCTGCTGTCACAGGCGTGTCTGCCGTTTGTAGGGAAAGATCTTGCCGCTGAGGGCGAGGTCGTAGCCGGGGTACCGCGAAGCAAGATTCTTGAAAGCCGGTTCATGCAGGAGGTTGATGAGGCCCTGCAGCGACGGGCCGAATAAAAACTCCCTGGCGATGAGAAAGTCATAGCGTTCCCAGTGCATCGGCAGGAAGTCAAGGCCTGCCAGGTCGGCCACCGCCCGTATCGCCGGAGCGGCATCGGCGCGGCCGCTCAGGACTTCCAGGCAGGCATCCATGCACCCCGGGATTTCACGCAGGTAGCCTCTGATGGCGTTGGCCGACACTTCGGAGCGGGCGATCTCGTAATCGAACAGCAGCCTGGTCCCCGAGCCGAGAGAGCGGTTGACGATCATGACGTCTTTCCGCGCCAGGTCTGCTATCGAGCGGATATTTTTCGGGTTGCCTTTCCGTAGGGCAAGGCCGTGTTCACGCTGGCAGAAGTTGACGATGACCGGTTGCGCTTCCTGCATGTCGTCGGCGCTGATATCGTCGTAATCGCCGTCGTCCTGCCTGAGCAGGTGGCAGGAGGAGATATGGCAGAGGCCTCTTTTCAGGCTGGTGAACCCGCCGGTGCTCGCCTGGCTGGCGAGGAAGATCGTCCCCTGTTTCTTCTGGTGGTAGAGGGAGAGGGTGTCCTGCAGCAGCGGGTCATCCCCGCCGGCCAGTGTGAGGATGCCCCGGGCAGCGTACTGGCCGATTTCGGCGCGCTGACAGCTGGGGATCTGGGCAGCAAACCATCTGTCGAGCAGATGCCTCGGGAACAGCCATTTCCCGGTAATCTTGGTGGCGGGCAGCCCCTTCTCGCTGATCAGTGAATAGACCAGCTTTTCATTGATGCTCAGCAGCTCGGAGACTTCCTGGGTGGACAAATACGATTTCATGTAAGGGTCTGGCGGATTCGTTGCGCGTGAACCAATGGGGTGGAGGATGCCGTGGTTAACAGGGAGGATGATGTAGTGTTGTCGCCATGAGATGTCAATCATTGGCAGAAAAGCTACAGCAACGAACTTCGGATTACCTCGGCCGACAGGCGCTGCCCGGCAGTCGGCCGGTCCCGCATCCACCTGCCGGAAGGCGGTTTTCTCGCTGTTTTGGTAAACTTTGTGTTGTCGCGGGCAAAGAGAAGAGCGATAGTGGAGGCAATCCGCCGCATGTGGTCGGCGCCCGGTGCCGGAATGGACCGGGCCGGAGCGGTGCTTCGCAACGCATTGGACGCCTATGGTGTATCATTCTCTCCCCTTCATCTTCGTTTTCCTGCCCGTCGTCTGCTCGGTGTTTTTCCTCATTGCCCGCAGAAATGGCCAATGGGCGCTGGCCTGGCTGGTGCTGGCGTCAGTGTTCTTCTACGGGTCCTGGGACTATCGCTATCTGCCGATACTGGGCGCGTCGATTGTCGTCAACTATCTGGCCTGCAGATGGATAATCGCCGGCGGCTGCGGGCGGGGATGGAAAACGGCTGCCGCCATCACCTTCAACCTGCTGCTGCTTGGTTTTTTCAAGTATGTGAATTTCTTCATCGGTTCGCTCAACGACCTCTCCGGTGCGACTCTGCCGCTGCTCGACATCCTCCTCCCCGTCGGCATATCGTTTTTCACCTTCACCCAGATCGCTGTGCTGGTGGATGCCCATCGCGGCAGGGTCGAGGCGATGCCTTTCACCCATTACTGCCTTTTCGCCTCGTTCTTCCCATATATCGTCGCCGGGCCGATACTGCGGCACCAGGAGCTGCTGCCCCGGTTCGCCGACAGCAGGGGTTTCCGGATCGATGCCGGGAATGTGGCCCTGGGGCTCTCCATCTTCATCTTCGGCCTGGGGAAGAAACTGCTGATCGCCGATCCCCTGGGGGCCGCCACCTGGACCCTGCTGGCCCCTGACAATCCGAAATTCCTCCAGGCCTGGCTGGGCATGCTTGCCTACAGCCTGCGGCTCTATTTCGATTTCTCCGGGTATTCGGACATGGCCGTCGGGGTGTCGCGGGTACTCGGCTTCAGGATACCCATCAATTTCCATTCGCCGTATAAAGCCGTCAACGTCAGTGATTTCTGGCAGCGATGGCATATCTCCCTTTCACAGTTTCTGAGGAATTACCTGTATATCCCCCTGGGCGGCAACCGCCATGGGCAGCTGGCGCGCTATCGCAACCTGATGCTGACAATGCTGCTGGGCGGCCTCTGGCACGGGGCCAGCTGGACCTTCGTGGTCTGGGGCGGCCTGCATGGGTGCTACCTGTGCATCCAGCACGGGTGGAAATCTCTCGGAAAGGATCGCGGCGCAACGCCCGGAGTGGCCTCCGTCGCGGCCGGCCGGGTGCTGACCTTTCTGGCGGTGTTGGTGGCCTGGGTGTTCTTCAGGGCGCCGGACCTGGCATCGGCCATGGCGGTAGTGGCGGGAATGGCCGGGCTGAACGGGTTTTCGGCGGTCGCAACGCTTGACCTGCGGGCCTGGGCCCTGCTCCTCGCCGGTGCGGTGATCGCCTTCTTCATGCCCAACAGCAACGAGATCTTCTTCTCGGCAAAAGAAAGGGAGGCAGAACGCCTGCCGCCTTCTTCGCCGTCCCGCGTGGGCTGGTTGCCCAGCCCGGGCTGGGGGCTGGCGGCCGGCCTGATCTTCGCGCTCTGCCTGCTGAACATGGATACGGCCAGGGAGTTCATCTATGCCCAGTTCTGAATCCATGACCGGCCCATCCTCCGGCAGCCTGCGGCAGTATTTCCTGACCCTTGCCCTCACGGCCTTGACCGTGCTGGCAGCGACCGTCACGCTCAACTACCTGGTCGACCCGCATCTCCTCCACCAGTGGGATACGCCGCACGTCCAGAGGCTGCGCCCCGCGCAGCAGAAGCTGATGCCCTGGGCGAAAACCTATGCCGCCTTCCGCTACCGCCCCGAGGTCGTCTTCCTGGGCAGTTCGCGGACGGAGATCGGTCTGCCGGCGGACAGCCGCCTCTTTGCCGGCAGGCGTGTCTTCAATCTCGCGATCGTCGGGGCATCGTTTGCCGACGCGGTCAACATGCTGCGTCACACGAGTGTCTTCCAGCGGCCGGAAATCGTCGTCTGGGGACTCGACTACGGCGACCAGTTCAGGGTGGAAAACGGCAACACCGATTTCATCCCCGCCCTGGTCGCAAAAGACCACCGGTACCCGCTGTGGCGGGCGCTGCTCAATGCCAGGCGCTCGGCGTCGATGGGAATGGCTGCAGAGTCATTGAGAATATTGACTGGAACCAGCGAGCGGCAGTGCCGATCGCTGCTCGCCACCTACGGTCAGAAATCCTCTCAGTGCCTGGAACACATCATGCGCGAGGAGGGGGGGACCGCCACGGCCTTTGCCAAGGTGACGGGGAAAAACCGGCCCCTGGCCGATCCGCCGGACGTTCAGGCGGCTCTCGGGCTGCTGGACCGGGTTACCGACGAATACTGCGGGCAGGGCACGGTTCTGAGGTTCTACCTGCAACCGGTCCATGCCCTGGCCGAGCTGTCGTACTGGGCGGGGAAGGGCGCGGCCCTCGACGACTGGAAGAGGTCGCTTGCGGCGGTGGTGGACAGGCGCAGGGAAGAGGGCTGCGATATCCGCCTCGTCGATTTTTCCGGCTTCAACCGGATAACCAGCGAGGAAATCCCCCAGGCAACGGGCAAGGAAAACATGCAGTACTACTGGGAGCATTCGCATTATCGCGAGGAAGTCGGCCGGATGATCCTCGAGAGCCTGTTCCGCCAGGATCCGCCTGAGGATGCGGAGGACTTCGGCGTCGAGCTGACCGGTGCGACGATCGAGCGGCATCTCGCGGATTTCCGTGCCAGGCGCCTGCGCTACATCGCGGAGCATCCCGAAGAAACGATCAACATGGCGCCGTGACCGCAGGTCAACAGGGACCGGCACGGCCTTCACGTGAACAGGAGAATCACCAGAGGAGAGATGATGACAGGAGACAACATACGCAAGGGCACCCGCTGCGTCTGGGGCGGCGAAGAAGAGTACCTGCTGCAGAGGGCGACCCAGGTTCCGGTCGTGCACAGCGTCTCGTTTGGCTACGATGACCTGGATGAGTGGCGGCAGGTGGCCCTCGGCGAGAAGCAGGGGCATATCTACAGCCGCAACACCAACCCGACGGTGGCGGTCTTCGAGGAGAAGGTCCGCCTCCTGGAAGGGGCCGAAGCGGCCACCAGCGCCGCCAGCGGCATTGGGATCATCAGCAGCACCCTGTTTGCGCTGCTGGCGC
>CAYYWK010000026.1:0-12977 GCA_964475345.1 uncultured Desulfobulbus sp. | reverse complement strand
GTTTTCTGATAACCTGCAGATAGTCGCGAAGATGCATCCTCTGCTCTTCAGGCTCTTCGTAAAATTCCTGTGAATATGGATTTTGCATGAAATGTCAGGCCTGTTGCGTCATGAAGGGGGATGGTAATCAGAAAAAGCTTTCGGGAACAACGACCACGTCATTGTTGGTAAGCGGCGTCGAGAGATCGACGTCTTCAATCACCGTTTTCTCGTTGTCGACCAATCTGACGATATTGATGCTTGATTTCGAGGCCTTGCCGGTAAAACCCTTGGCCAGGGCCACCAGTTTCAGCACGGTTGTCCCTGCACCACAGGGATAGGTTCCGGGCTCCTCGACCTCGCCGGTAATGTAGCACATCCCGGAGCGGGAAATAAAAACCGAATCTCCGTCGTTTATCTGCAAATTCTGGGAAAGGTCCCCGCGATCGATCAGGGCACGGAGATCGATCACGACGACCTCCTTGGCCTCACCTGCTCCCTGTCGCTGGATCGTCGCCGTATCGCCGGCATCCTTGTCAAGTCCGCCCGATTTGGATAGGAGCTCGAGGAAGTTCGTTGGCCCGCTCAATTCCACCAATCCTGGAGTCTTGACGCTGCCGAGCACCACCACCTTTTTGCTCCGGAACTCCTCGACAAACACATTGACCTGCGGATTCACGAGGTACCCATCGGAAAGCATCCGGGTAATCTTTTCGGTGATCTCGTTGATCGTCAGATCCTTGACCTCAATCTGCCCGATGAGGGGCATGACGATGGTGCCGGCGCTGGATACCCTGACCTTTGTCGCCAGGTCGTCGTTATCATAGACTGCCACGCTCAGGACATCCCCGGGACCAACCCGGTAATCCTTGGCCCACGACACAACGGTTTGTGTGAGACACAGCAGTATCAGCAACAGGACACGTATTCTCGGCTTCATAGATGTCATTTCGTAGCCTTCAACAACAAAAAAAAAACCTCTCTGCCAGAAGCCAGTATATAGCCTGCGGCAGAGAGGGGCAAGTGTATGCAATCGTTTTATGCTGGTATCTTACAGGGCAAGATTGAGGCTGAGATAGAAGGTATTGGTGTCAAAATCGAAGAAATCATCGCTTGATTCACGGCTTTCAAAGCTGTACGCCAACTCGGCCATCAGCCACTCCCTGAAAAGATACTGGACGGCCGGCCTGACATAGAACATCGTTTCGTCGCGGTCCTGCTGAATCAACTGGCGATATTCGGCATCCTCATAGGTCAGGTCCAGTTTGCCGAAGATTTTATCCGTGTATTCCTGAAAATATCCCAGACTCCCTCCGAACACCTCCTTGTCGAGGGCCACCGCGCTGTCCGACTCTTCATTCTTCCGGTACAGATTGAACGTCAGTTCCGCCTTCTCCTTGAACCGGTAGGTCGACTGCAGGTCTAAGGCAAAGCCGTCATAATCGCTTTCACCATTTATGGAGCGGTCAAACTCCTTCTGCTGATAGCCGGCCTTGAGCATCAGCGACAGTTTCTCCGTGGTGTCCCACTGGATACCACCATAGAAAAAATCCTGCTGGTTGTCGCGGGGAGCTGTGTCGTAGGTGACATCTACAAGCGAATACTGGACAAAAAAGGAGGTCTTTTCGCTGTAGTCATAATAACCATACAAATCGAGGGCATCATCATCGCGGTCGAGAAAGTCATTGATCTCGTCATCGTAGTCCAGCATGAAGTTCGACAGATCCACTTTAGCCCGGACTTTTTCGGTTATCTGCCAATCGACGGTACCCATGACGATGTTCGAGGTGAATTCCTGGAGAGGGTCCTCAAGATTGGAAACACCTGCCTCGAATTTATCGTGGTCTTTGCTGTAGCGGTCGAGAATCTGCAGGGAAAGCCCGCTGGCCATGTTGTAGCGCGCAAGCCCCTCGAGGGTGCCATCCACCGAGTTCAGGTCGGAATTCTCAGAATAATTCAGAAAGTCGACACCACCCAATGCATAGAGCTGGTAACGATCGGTCCCGTAATGGTCCTTCAACTGCTGCTGCAATCCACCAGCCGAGGTATTGTGCGGGGTAATCGTCACCGGAATGACTTTCGAGCGGGGAACAGCAAGCCAGATGCCGGGAGAGACCCGGGTCAGGAAGTTGGATTTTTTGTCGTCGTCAAGGTTGTAGAGGTTGTCCGTCCATTCACCGGCAAGGCTCAGGTAGGGATGGAAATACCCGCCCTCCTTGCCGAACAGATCGTCATCGTCTGCGGCGTCCTCCGGCAGCAGAGAATCCTCGCCATCCGCGGCCTGCCCCATCGGCACATCCCCGGCCACCGGGGTATCCGCTGCGGCAATCACTGTCATCTCGTTGATCTCTATCGCCCTGGCTGCGGATACCTGCAGCACGACCAGACTCAGGCCCAGCACAAGACAGGCCGTATATCTTTTGCTCATCCTCCCCCCTTTATCACAAGCTGGATTCTGACAGCTTCCACTCTCATCTTGCGGATTTCACAGCCGAGCATGCTTCAGCACATGCACTCTCTGCAGTCCATCACCCCTCCTGTGAGAGGAGTCGACAAAGCATCAGAGCTGAGGCCCCCCAAATGAGGTCGGGCTGGATTCGACGTAGCTACCTCCGCCTGTCGGCGAAGATGGAATCCCGGCAAACCTCGGGGAACTAGCGACCGGGGTGTATGCCTGGGCGTCGGCCAGCTGCTCGCTGCACTCCTGGGTTGCCTTTTCAAAACCGGCGGAAAGAATCAGGTCGCTGATCTCGTACTGCTTGGCAGCCTCGGCGATATCCGCACCGTTTGCCCCGGCACAGTACAAAGCCTTGATCAGGTTCTGCGGATTCAATCCCTCCAGTTTCAGGCCATTCTCGACAATTTCCACGGGAAGCGCGCCCTGCTGTATCGCCACCACAACGGCCTGGTCAATCCCTTCATTCTTGTATTTTTCCAAGAAGTCCACTTTCCACTCTGCATAAGCAACCGTCGCACTCAGCAGGAGAGCAAGGCAGAATATCAATTTTTTCTTCATAATTTCCTCCAGAGAAATTGTCTTCTAACTTTCAGACACATGGGCATCGCCACGGAGCAGACACTCCCGATACTGAATTCTTTGCAATATTCATTCCAAAAAAACTCGGGTTTAAGGCCTGAATTTTCCGGAATATCTGCCCGGATTGCCAATTACTTCCACAATATTCCGGAACGATGGAAATATCAATTCTTTTTTCCGGAACATTCCTCCCGTTGCAGTCCCTCAACACCGAGAGTACATCTGCTTGCGGCCTACTGTCGCATCGCCCCCCATCCTCTGGTCAAACCTGATGTTCAACAGGAACAGCAGGCTACTCGATCTGCAAGATCATTCACACCGCTTCACCGAATGGGCTGATTGAGTTTATCGCATTCCGGAAGACCTGTACAACTGCTCGCGGGTGCAAACGGCGAAGCAGGCCAGGCAGGCGGCTCCCCGATGCAAGCCCCGGCCTTCCAGAATCAGCAGAAACGCCATGCGC
The DNA here is from genome assembly GCA_964475345.1 of uncultured Desulfobulbus sp. Classification (GTDB taxonomy): domain Bacteria; phylum Desulfobacterota; class Desulfobulbia; order Desulfobulbales; family Desulfocapsaceae; genus Desulfoprunum. The sequence goes on along the minus strand of CAYYWK010000026.1, from coordinate 9,498 downwards.
GCGTCTGCTCTCCAGCCACGAATGCATCACAAACGGGAGAATGCAACCTCACCATGATCGGAGCTACGCATCGCCAGCCACCTTTTCCGGATTTTCATCAGTCGGCCTCGCCACGAACTCATGCAGCAGGGATGACAACTGCTCTCGCTGCCGCGCATCGTGGTTGAACTGGAAGCCATGGTACATCTGGTCATTTCTCTGATGCAACCAGAGGTGTTCCACAGAAATTCTCCAGATACGTTCGATCGGCTCGAGTTGGAATATTATCTCCACCTGCATCCGTTCATCAAGCCGATCAAGGTCGCTGATCCTTGCCATGAAACCTTCGCTCGAAATATTCAGCACCGTCCCGTCAAACCGCCTGCCGTTTTCCAGGGAATGACAGGCAACAGGCAGACTGACCGGGTAACGGGTTGCCCTGCGGGCAATGTGCGACAGACGAAACCAGCTTTTGACGGTTTTGACCGCAGGCAGCCTGTCGAGCAGATGCTCCCCTTCCCTCAGCTGTCTACCCTGGTCATACGCCCGAACGATGTACCGGCTGGCGGCAATACACAGAACTGCGTACAGCAGATAGACGGCAAACAGGCTCTTGTCGGAAAAGCCATTGAGCGGCCCCAGCAAACTGAGCAGACACAGGAGGACGCTGAGGAGGAGGAGGATCTTTACCGCGTCGACCCTCCCGAAGCCATAACGAAGCAGGATATGGTGAAGATGAATCTGGTCGGCCTTGAAAGGGCTCACTCCCCGGAAAATACGTCTGATCATCACCACGACCGTATCTGTTATTGGAACGGCCAGGACCAGCAGCGGTACCACGGGACTGACCCTGACACCTTCCCCCTGGGTGAGGGCGAGGGCCATGAATGCCAGGGAAAAACCAAGACAGAGGCTACCTGCATCGCCCATGAACATGGCCGACGGGAACCAGTTGAATTTCAGGAAACCGAGGACCGCTCCGGCCATGGCCAGGTTCAGCAGCATCAGCGAATCATCGCCGATAAGTGACGAATGGATGGCGAAGGTCAGAAAGGCCAGAAAAGCCGCCCCGCCGGCAAGCCCGTCAAGGCCGTCGGCCATGTTGACGGCGTTGATCACCCCGACCACGCAGAAGACGGTGACGGCCCAGACCAGCGGCGTGCTCCAGGAAAGATCGATATCCCCCAGGCCGACAAGATCTCCAAAGCTGTGGAGACTGACCTTGCTGAAGTACATCAGCAGGGCGGTCGCGGCAATCTGTGCCAGAAACTTCTGCCTATGCCCGACTTCCCTGAAATCATCGAGGAAACCGATCAGCAGCAGCAGGGCGAGGCCCAGAAAAAAGCCTCGCAGGCCTTTGATGGGAATAAAGAGCAGTGCACTGAAAGTGGCGGAAATGATCATGCCGATCCCGCCTACCAGCGGTCGCGGCGTCTTATGGATCTTGCGGGCGTTGGGGGCATCGACCAGGCCGATACGCTGAGCGATATTGGCAAGCTTGGGCAATATGAACAACGCGGAGAAATGGGCCGTCAAAAAGACCAGGATGACTTTCAATTCAAAAGAAATCATTGTGCAGTATCCCGGCAGAGCCCCTGTGCAACCTTGATCATCACGGTCATCCGCGACAGGCGTTGACCCGCATCCACTTCCCCTCCCCTGCGACTGTCGATCAGCCCATACCAGTTACATCTCGCCTGATCATCCGACCCGCTGCTGGTCATGAACCTTCACGAAATCGCACAGTTCATCCGCCATCCGGCAGATCAGGCCTTCATCCTGACCCTCCACCATCACCCTGATGACCGGCTCTGTTCCAGAGGGTCGGACGAGTATGCGCCCGGATGCACCGAGCCGATCCTCCATCATCTGCACCTGTCGCGTAAAATCCGGTATCTCCTCAACCCGTATCCTGCTGGAAGTCCGGACGTTTTTCAGGACCTGCGGGAAGCTTTCCATTATTCCGGAAAGTTCGGAAAGAGGCCGATGATGTTTCTTCATCACCGCCAGCAGCTGCAGGGCCGCCAGGATCCCGTCACCGGTGGTGATATGATCAAGGAAGACCAGGTGTCCCGACTGTTCGCCGCCGAAGGAATAGCCCTTGCGGCGCATGCATTCCACCACGTAGCGATCCCCGACGCCTGTCCTGATCATCCTGCCGCCCATCCTTTCCATCGCCACTTCAAGACCCATGTTGGACATGATCGTCGCCACCAGGGTCTTTTTCTTCAATTTCCGGCGTCTGAGCAGATCCTTGGCGCAGATCGCCATGATGTGATCGCCGTCGACTATCTCACCATGCTCATCGGCGACGATGAGGCGGTCGCCGTCACCATCCAGCGCCAGGCCGATGTTCGCGCCGACCTCCCTGACCTTGGCGGCCATCAACTCGGGGTGCAGCGCCCCGCACTGGTGATTGATGTTCTTGCCGTCGGGGGAGATCGCCAGCGGCGTCACCTTGGCCCCGAGTTCCCGGAAAACCCACGGCGCGACTCCGTACGTCGCCCCGTTCGCGCAGTCGAGAACGACATGGAAACCGTCAAGGGTGTACTCCTTTGGGAAGGTGTTCTTCAGAAAGACGATGTACCGCCCCCTGGCGTCATCAATGCGCGTCGCCTTGCCCACCTCGTCGGCCACCGGGCGGAGCGACGCCATCCTCTCTGAGCGCATCAGCTCTTCGATATGCGCTTCTACCTCATCGGGCAGTTTGAAACCATCGCTTGAAAAAATCTTGATGCCGTTATCCTGGAAAGGATTATGCGAGGCCGAAATCACCACGCCGGCGTCTGCACGCATCGAGGTGGTGATGAAGGCGATGCCGGGTGTCGGCAGAGGTCCAACCAGCAGCACGTCGACACCCATCGAACAGATCCCGGCCGCCAGGGCATTCTCGATCATGTATCCGGAAACCCGGGTGTCCTTGCCGATGACGATTCTGTTGCCCTTGCTGCTGTTCTTGACGATGAAGGCTATCGCCCTTCCCACCTGCATCGCCGTTTCTATGGTCATCGGATAGGTGTTGGCGACACCACGGATACCATCAGTTCCAAAAAGTTTTCTCATCGCACTCCCACTCTGCAGATTTCCGACATACCCAACCCCTGAACCATGACTGTCTGTGGGTGCCGATCAGCCTTTTTTCCTGATTTCCGGTTTGGCGGACTGCTCCGCCTTCTCCGGAGTTTGTCCATCGCCCTGCCCGTCGCTCTTGTCAACAACCAGGCTGACGACTTCGGGTTCAACGGCGACTACAGCAACATCCGCCCCCGCCTCCTCGGTGGCCATCGCCACCACTTTGAGGCTGCCATCGGCGGTAACTTCGGTGGCGGTCACCGTGAAGAGTTCCTTCAGGCTTCCGTTGTCCTTCAGCATGACCTTAGGAATATTGGCGGTAATCGTCACTTTCGCAGGCTTGACCTGCCTCTGCTCGCCATCAAGAACGGCCACCACCGGCATATCCCTGATTTTTCTCTTCACCGTTTCCAGCCCGATCTCAATGTGGGCGGTCACCGATGTCTCTCCGATCAGATCGACGATGACGGGATCAAGACGGAGCGGAACCTGGCGTTGCTGCGACACACTGAGCTGGTCGATGCTGATCTCGGCCGTACGAAGCTGCTCGAACTGCGACAGCACGGTCTGAGGGCCAGTGATGGTGATCGTTTCCGGGTCCATCTTGAGCCGTTTCAGGACATGACCGGAGGCTACCTTGCCGGAGGTCGTCGGCACAACGGAGAAATGTCGCTGCACCAGCTTGTCCAGCGACAGGATCAGCGAAGACGGCTGGACACGCAGCACCTTGATTCCTCTGGGGACAGGGATCGACCCGACGGTATTGTCGACGACCATGGTACCCGGCTGGGCGGAAGACAGATCGATCCGGCGAGTTACCGCCCTGTTGGCCAACTCGACAAGCAGGGAACTGGGGCCGCTCACCGTCACTTCGATCTCTTTCTTGGACTGGTTGGAGATGACCAGGTCCCTCGGCAGGTTGATAATCTCGATCGGGATCATCACGATCTTGTCGACGGTGTCCTTGCCGCCGACGAAATACCACAGCATCACCGCCATGCACAGGGACATGCCTTTCAGGAACCAGCTTCTGGACAACAGGCGCTGCCAGCTGTGAGGGTCGGCGAGCTTTTCCCTGAGGCGGGCTATCTTTTTGAAATCCAGCTTTTCCATGAATGGGAGGTCCCTTCCTTGGCAATAAATATGGCCCGGAGGCTGTTGCTCAGGCTGATTTCGTCGGGCTGAGTTGTCAGGGCACCGTTTTTGACAATCGAAATCTCCTGTGTCTCCTCGGAAACCACCACAATCACGGCATCGGTCTCTTCACTCAGGCCGATCGCCGCCCGATGCCTCGTCCCGTACCGCTTGTTGATATACGGGTTCTGCGAAAGGGGGAGAATGCAGCCGGCGGTGAGGATCCGTCCGTTACCGACGATCACTCCGCCGTCATGCAGCGGTGATACGGGCATGAAGATTGAAATCAGCAGCTCGCGGGTCAGCCGGGCGTCCAGTTCGACCCCTGACTCGACGAAATCCCGCAGACCGGTCTCGCGCTCGATGACGATCAGGGCGCCGATCCGGCGTTTGGCCAGGTAGAGTACCGAGCGGATGATCTCGTCGAGATCCTTGTCGGCGACGTCCATGTCCTTCTGGAACGGCGTCTTGCCAACCTGGGTCAGCGCCCGGCGGATATCCTGCTGGAAGACGATGATGACGATCAGCAGGATCGAGCTGAGAAAGTTCTGCAGCAGCCACATCAGCGTGGACAGATCGAGAACCTTGGCGAGGAAATAGACAATGGAGAGAATGATCAGGCCAAGAACCATCTGCACCGAACGGGTGCCACGGATGATCGAGATCAGCTGGTGAATGACGAACGCGACAACAAGGATATCGACAATGTCCTGCCAACGGAAATAGTTCAGAAAATCCATCATCGATCGCCGACACCACGCAGTTGCAGCAGTTCTCCCTGCAGATTGTCTCCTGGTCCCTTCGCACCCCGGACCGGGCCGCGGAAAAGGCTGGCCAAGTTCGGGGCAGGCAAGGGCGTTGAATACCGAATCCTACCAGCACCTCCATGAAGTTACAAGAATTTCTCATGCCGAAGCAGCAACTTCGCCTTTGCCGAGCGGCCTCCACAAAAGAAAATCGCACCGGCCCGACCACCTGGGGAACGGCAGGACAACCGGCAGTGGCAGAAACCGCCAGACGAGACGGCATCCGAACTGGCAATGTGCACTCTTTTGCGGCAGCCACTTGAACAGACGGAAATCAGTGCTATGATGTGTGGCGACATATCTTCGTTCTTGAAAAAACTGCAGTCAGCGGGCATGAGTTGACCAGCCGCAGGCCCGCCTCCTCCGACGGTCGGGGGGCGACATGCTTGCCGCCTCGGCCCCACTCGAGCCCTTGCAGAAACCGGTCCACTTCACGGATACCAGTTCATGTCTGACCAATTCGGAAACATAGCCATCTCCCCTGCCCAGCCGGACGGCACCTCCGTTGCCGAGCCCAGGCAGGGGCAACGGAAACGCAGCAGCAGAAAGACCCGCCCCGAAAAGCAGCGACCATTCCGGAAAAAAGCACCGTCGGCTTCCCGGGGCGGTACATCACGGATATTCAGATACCTCATCCCCTGCATCGTCCTTATCCCCCTCTGCTACGCCCTCGCCGGCTTCTGGCTGCTGCCCGCATACGTGAAAAAATCCCTCCCGGAGAGAGTCAACGGGAGCACCGGCATGCAGCTTTCCATCGCTGCAATGGGTTTCAACCCGTTCACTTTCACTTTCAACGTGCAGGATATCCGGCTCGACGCTCCTCGGCTGGCCGGAGCCGCGGGAGAAGGCCAGTTGCTGCATGTCGACCAGCTCAGCGCCGGAATCGCCCCCCTTTCACTGCTGCGGAACGATCTCGTCACCAACGCCCTCCACATCGAAGGTCTCGAACTGCATATCGTGCGTTCCCTTGACAACCATTACAATATCGAGAAACTGTTTGCCGCGGGACAGCAGCAAGCATCTTCGGATATCATCGATTTTTCCGAGCTGCCTTTTCTTTTCTCCCTGAACAACATCTCGATCAGAGGAGGCAGAATAACCTTTCAGGACGTCGTCTCAGCCACCACCCATACCCTTGATCAACTCGAACTCGACCTTCCGTCGCTGTCCAATCTGCCATTCGAGACCAGCAACTATATTCATCCCAGGTTTTCCGCACGGTTCAACGGCAGCAAGATCGAGTTGACCGGGCAGGCGGCGATTGTGGACAGTCCGGCAGATCAGGCCGGCGAAACCAAACTTTCCTGCGACATCCAGGATCTTGACCTGCCGCTCTATTTCAATTACCTGCCAGCCACCGTTCCGTTCACCATCGAAAAAGGCAAGGTTGACGGCAAACTCGAACTCAGCTTCACCCGTGGCAACAAGGACAGGAAATCCAGTCTCTCCCTCGATTTCAGCGGCAGGTTCGCCGGATTGGCGCTGACCGGCAAGGACGGCTCGTTCGAAGCGATGATCCCGGACGGCACACTGGAAGGATCCCTCAGCCCTCTTGACAGGCAGGTAAAAATCCGCAAACTGGCGGTCGCCAAACCGGCGGTCAAGAGCCTGGCGCCCTCCCTGCCCGAACTGCTCTTTCCGTTGCTGCACTCAGCCGGCGGCAGCCCTCCTGCCGGGCAATCATCTGGCAAACTCGAACGCCTGGGCATCGATCTCCTGGAAATGACGGACGGCACCATCGAACTGACAGGCGAGAAAACATCCAAACCGCAGTCCTGGAGCGGCGTGCATGCCAGCATCAGCGCTTTTGCCTGGAGCGCCTCACCGCAGGCAACGCAGCCCGCGAACGGTACCTTCCGCTTCAACGGCGAGGAGAAAGATTCAGGCACGGTCTTCGATTGGCATGGGGATATCCTTCATCCAACAGCCTTGTCAGGCCTGGCCAGAATCGACAATATTCCAGCGGCATCCCTGCTCACACTGATCGGGATGGCACCTGATACCATCCGTTCGGGATCCGCAAGCATCCTGGGCAAACTCGAGATTTCAGGAAATTCCGGAAAAAATATCCAGGCAGCCCTTGGCTGCGCAGAGACCGAAGCCACCTTTCAGAACCTGAAACTGGCTGCCGGCAAAAGACAGTGGCTGGAGGCGAACACCTTGAAACTTGCCGGCCTGGCGAAAAAGGGCGACCGGGTTCACCTCGGCTCGCTCAGCGTCGAAAACGGGGCCGTCAACATCGAGCCCGGCAGCCTGCCGGAACCGTTTCTGGCCCTGGCGGCGAAGGACGGCCGGCTGTCGCTCGATTCGCTGGACTACACCGGCAGTATTACGGTCAGCGGTGAAAAGGTCCCCGCGCTCAAGCTCACATCTGTTCTGCTGCAGGCGACAGCGTTGAGCGGCACGACGGCCACCGGGGACACTGTGCTGCTCTCGGCCAAAGTCAACGAAAAAGGCGTCCTCAAGGCCAAGGGAACGGCGGGTTTGGCCCCCTTCGCCGCCACGCTCAATATCGGCTTTTCAGGGATCGCCGCATCTGCTCTGCTGCCCTGGTTTTCATCCGAACCGATCATAGCCGGCGCCAAAGCGGATATCAGCGGCAAGGGACAGTTTTCCCTTCCCGGGACCGCATTTTCAGGCGATCTTCGCCTCGACGAGGCCGTTTTTAATGCCACCGGCGATGAACCTGCAAGGTGGAAGCGCTGCGAGATCCGCGGCATCTCTTATGCCCGCTCGCCCTTCAGGCTGGCAATCGAGCAGATGGATATCGACGGCCCGGCGATGACCTGGCAACGGACAGCCGCCGAAAAGCACCCCGTCGTGCAGTTCGGCACCTTCCTTCAGCGACTGCTACCGGAAGGGCTGACAGACCAGGGCACGGACAGCCGGCAGGGCAACGATCCGATGCTTGCCATCAAAACGCTCAACATCACCAATGGCGGGATGACCTGCCGGGACAATCGCCACGATCCTCCCCGGCAGGCCCGAATCAGCGCAGTGCAGGGGGCGATCACCGGCATCGGCTCTGCAGGTTCGGACCCGAGCCGCTTCAGCTTCACCGGCACAATCGATCAGGTGCCGTTCACCCTCAACGGTTCAGCCAATCTGCTCGGCAACACCCCCCGGGGCGAGGCGACATTCCAGGCAACGGGAATGCCGCTCTCGGCATTCGCCAGATACCTGCCACCCGATGTGGGAATCGACAGCCGGTATGGAACATGCGATGCCGCAAGCTCAGCCTCCTGGGAGGGTGGCCGGCTGAAAGAACAGGCGCAGTTCACGTTCAGCGGGGTGCAGGCCGTCTCTGCGGACTCGGATGCCGCCCTGCCCCTTGCCCTCCTGAAAAAGAGCGACGGGAAGGTGCTGCTGCAGGCAAGCGCTGAGCGTGACCTCGAAGGCGACAGCACTCCGCTGCTCGAGCATGCTCTGGTTAGTTTCAGACGCCAGATCGTCAAGGCCAAGGTCTCGCCGCTCCTGCTGACCGGTGGGAATTTCTCGGATTTGGTCGGCAACGAATTCATCGAGTTCCAGCCAGCCGAGTTCTCCCTGACCGAAGGCGGACAGGCAATACTCTCACGCTTTGCAGTCTTTCTGAAGGCCCACCCATATATCGGCATCACGATTGTCGGCGCTGCAGACCGAGGGATCGACGGCGAAGCCATCAATGCCCGGCTGGAACTCCTCGAAAGCCAGCGTGTTGCCGAGGAAAATCAACGGCGCAAAGCTATCTGGCAAAAAAAACGGGACGCGGAGATGGAACGGCGCAAGTCGCTGATCAACCCTTCCCAAGGATTCATCGAGGAAGACCTGATGGCGGATTTTCCCGATTTCGTACCGCTGAAACCGGCCCCGGTCGGTTTCCAGGAACCGATGCTGGCGGAACTTGCCGAGAACAGGGCGAACTTGGCTCGACAACTGCTGGTAGAGCAGCACGCCATCGATCCCTCCCGTATCCGGATCTCGAGAGAGGTGCAGGTGACAGGCGCCCCAGATATGCCGGCAAACAGGGCACTGCTTCAACTGCAGGCCTGGAACCCGCCAATACAGGAGGCAGCCGCAGCGTCCGAAGGCGGGCAGCACTGACATCCCCTTGGCCCGTTCCGCCTCTGCTCTCTGAAGCCGCCCTAAACCTATGCCCACTCCCGATTGGAACGCCCTCGCCTCCCTGCTGCAATGGCTCGGACTTGCATCCATTGCCACCTTTTTCATCAGCCTGGCGGTAATCCCCCTGCTGATTGCGCGGATGCCAGCGGACTACTTCGTCCGCCCCCACCCTTTCCGCCGCCCGTTCGCAGCAGGAACCGGCCTGCTCTATCCCTGCTGGTTCATTATCCGCAACATCATCGGCATCTGCACCCTTGTTGCCGGGATAGCGATGCTGTTCCTGCCCGGGCAGGGGATACTGACCATCATCCTCGGCATCGCCCTGATGTCGTTTCCCGGCAAGCACCGCCTGTTGTTTTCGATGACCGCGCGCCCCTCGGTGCAACAGAGCCTCGACTGGATC
>CAYYWK010000025.1:0-13115 GCA_964475345.1 uncultured Desulfobulbus sp. | reverse complement strand
GTGAGCATCGGCAGAATCACCCTCCACGTCGGCTATGGCACCTTTGCCCCGGTCCGCAGCGAGTCGATACGGGAACACAGCATCCACCAGGAATACGTCATCGTCCCCCCGGAAACGGTATCAGAAATCCTGCGGACACGACAGCGGGGAGGACGGGTCTGGGCGGTCGGCACGACCACGGTGCGGGCGCTGGAATTCGCCGCAAGGCGGAAGGAGGCGGGTCTGGTTACGATTGAGGGCTGGTGCGACCTCTATATCTACCCGGGTTTTGAATTCAGGGTGGTGGACTGCCTGGTCACCAACTTTCACCTGCCCAATTCATCGCTGATGTTCCTGGTAGCGGCCCTCTGCGGCAGGGAAACCCTGCTGGCATGCTACGAGACGGCGATCAGGGAGGGCTACAGGTTTTATTCGTACGGCGATGCCATGGCGATCGTCGCGCCTGCTGCCATGGCATCCGCGGGACTATCTGCGGCTGGGCTTTAGCTGGCGCCGGCACTGGCGGCCGGGCAATTGGCGCAACTGCCGCCGGACTGGCAGGGGGTCGGAGCTGCGGGCGCGGTCGTGGAACTGCCACCTGAGGAACTGGCGTAGCCGTCTGCATACCAGCCACCGCCCTTGAGCTGAAAAGAGCTCCTTGACATCAGCTTCCTGACAGTCCCCTCGCATTCCGGGCATTGACTCAGCGGCGCATCCGCCATCTTCTGCTGAACCTCGAAAATCTTCCGACATTCACTGCATTCGTACTCGTAGACAGGCATTGCTCTTCCTCTGCTATGCTGGCACGGACACCGTCCGATTCATCTGGTCTCGCCACCCTCTGCGGCATTGGATGACGCTCTGTGTAAACTGGTGCTACAGTAATGCTCCGGCCGGGCTCTGTCAATATGGAGGAGGATCGCTCCGGGAAAAATCGCCGGCCGCTGCTGCAGCGCCCGCACAGCCTGAACAAGCGGAACTGTCGGATGAACTGTGACGGCAACGGTGATCTTGTTGTTCAAGCCGTTTTCTGGTATAGATAGCCTTCCTTTTGTGTCCCTCAGCCCCCCTTCGCCGCATCCGGCGGCTCCACCTTCTACAGACTGACATTCATGATAGGTATTTTTGATTCAGGCGTCGGCGGGATGACCGTGGCCAGGGCGGTCGAGCAGATCCTGCCGGAACATTCCATCATCTACCTCGGCGATATCGCCAGAACCCCTTACGGCACCAAGAGCGCCGAAACCATCATCGACTACTCGCTGCGCAACAGCGAATTCCTGCTGAACAAGGGCTCGGACCTTATCGTCATCGCCTGCAACACCGCCTCGAGCGTCGCCACCGACCGCCTCCGTCGGGAATTCCAGGTGCCGATCATCGAGGTGGTGACCCCTGCGGTGCAGGCGGTCCTCGACCGCAGCCGGACCGGCCGGGTCGGCGTCATCGGCACCAGCGCCACCATCAGGAGCACCGTCTACGAACGCTCGATCACCGCACAGGCTCCCGGGTTCAAGGTCTTCTCCCAGGCCTGCCCGCTCCTCGTGCCGCTGGTGGAAGAGGGCTGGGTCAACAAACGCGAGACCAAGATGATCCTCCGCCGCTATCTCCATCCCTTCAAGGACAAGCAGATCGACACCCTGGTTCTCGGCTGCACCCACTACCCATTGCTCAAGGACCTTATCCAGCCGCGGATCGGCAGACGGGTCAGCCTGGTTGACTCATCCATCGAGACGGCGCGCTACCTCCAGGGATTTCTCGCCGAGAACCCTCATCTCGCAGGAGCGAGAGAGGAAAAACAGGCAACCCATACCTACTTCGTCACCGACCTGACCGAATCGGTGCAGCAGGTCGCCGCCAGGATTTTCAACCGCCCGCTGGAGCTCGTACTCGTATGAACACCCGTCTGTACCCGCCGATACTCGCCATCGCCCTGTCCCTGCTGCTTCTTGCCGTAGCCTGGCATGGATCCGCACAGGGGCAGGAAGCCGCTCCTGAGACTCCCGGCGCAGTGGCCGCCAGACTGCAGCAGCGCTACGACGCAATGCACAGCCTGTCCTTCTCCTTTACCCAGTCGACCGAGGGCGAGATGGCCGGCCGCCCCCGCCGCGGCAGCGGCCATGCCGTTTTCCTGAAAGGCGGCGAAACCAGACGGATGCGCTGGGACTACGACAGCCCGGGCAGGCAGGTACTGGTCAGCGACGGCGAGACCTTTTCGATGTACTTTGAAGACCTGCGGCAGATGATCGTCTCTCCGGCAAAGGCCATCGAGGAGGACATGACCTACTCGTTCTTTACCGGCTCGGGCCAGCTTACGGAAAACTTCGCCATCCTCGGACCCAACAGAAACACTGTCGAAGGCGAAGAAACGGCGGGCCTGCGGATCATCCAGCTGGTGCCGAAAGCCGCCGATTCCCAGGTCCAGGACATCCACCTGTGGATCAGCGAAGACTCGCTGATACGGCGCATCGAGATCCGGGACCAGTTCGATACCCTGACCATCCTCACCTTCAGCGACATCAGGGAAGCCCCCCTGGCGGGGGAAAACGCGGCGGCTCTGGCGGCCCTCTTTTCCTTCTCACCGCCGGAAGGCACCGAAATCATCCACCAGGACGAATGACCTGCGTCGGTCAAGCCACTCCTTTCAGGGCAACGCTGGTCTCGACGCCCTGGGCCTTGTTCAACAGGCCCTCCCTGCAACTGGGGGCTCTAAAAGCTTATGTCGAGCAGGGCATGGAGGCGGAAGTCACCGTTCTGCACCCGTTCCTCGATGTCGCTGCGGCCATTGGCGTCGACGCCTACCGCCGCGTCTCGCTGAGCAGTTGGGCGGGCGAAGCCGTCTTTGCCCCGCTGCTCTTTCCCGGCCAGCGCAGGCAGGCCTGCCGTCTCTTCAACAGCATCCTCCGCGGCAAGGATGCAGTCCGGCAACGGCTGGATTACGAGACAGTGGTTGACGGCGTGGCGGCAGCCTGCGACCGCTGGCTGAACAGCCACGATTTCTCCCATGCCCGGCTGCTCGGTTTTTCCGTCTGCTTCGGGCAGCTGCTGGCCTCCCTCCATCTCTCGCGGCAGATCAGGAACAGGTGGCCCGGCCTGCCCATCGTGTTCGGCGGCTCATCCTGCTGCGGCGATGCCGGCCGCTCCCTGCTCCGCCATTTTCCGTGGATAGACTATGTCGTCGACGGCGAAGGAGAGCGGCCCTTGCTTGCTCTCTGCCGCCATCTCGCAGGCACCGGTGAAGAGCTCCCGGACAGGGTGTTCACCAGGAGCGTTACTGCGTCGCCTGCGGCCTGCCGACAGATCGAAGTCCTCGACGATCTGCCGCTGCCCGACTACCGCCCCTATTTCCGCCAAATGCGGGAGGTCTTTCCGGAACAACCCTTCATTCCTCTACTGCCGGTGGAATTTTCCCGCGGCTGCTGGTGGGGCAGATGCGCCTTCTGCAATCTCAACCTCCAATGGCAGGGGTATCGCAAGAAAACCGCGGAACGGATGGCCTCCGAGGTCGACGCCCTGGCCAGGCGGTACCTCTGCCTGGATTTCGCATTTGTCGACAACGCCTTGCCGGTCCGCGCGGCCGACCAGTTCTTTCAACGGCAGCGCCGGTTGCGGCAGGATCGCCGCTTCTTTGCGGAATTGCGGGCGACAACCGACAGCCTGCGGCTGAAGCGCTACGCCGAAGGCGGCCTGCGCACTGTTCAGGTCGGGATCGAGGCGTTGTCGAACAGCCTGCTCGCCAAGATGGCCAAAGGCGTCAGCGTCATCGACAATATCGCTATCATGAAGCACAGCATCGCCGCCAAAATCCGGCTCGAAGGCAACCTGATCATCGAGTTCCCCGGCAGCAGCGAACACGAGGTTGCCGAAACCCTCGCCAACCTCGATTACGTGCTGCCGTTCACACCGCTCGACAACGTCGTCTTATTTCTCGGGGCGGGCTCCCCGGTCCACCGACAACACGGAGAATTCGGCATCACCGGCCTGGTCCCCCACCGCCGCAACCTGGCCCTGCTGCCGGCCGACCTGGCAGGCGATATCGGCCTGCAGGTCATGGACTTCCGGGGCGGGCGGATTCGGCAGCGCGAGCTCTGGCGGCCGGTGGCCGAGAAAGTCGCCGCCTGGCAGGCCTTCCACCGGCAGCGGCAACCGGCGTTCCAGCCGGCCCTCAGTTTCCGCGACGGCGGCGAATACCTGATCATCCGCCAGGAGCGGGCCGACGGGCCGCCCCTGCAGCACCGACTGCGCGGAACCTCCCGGGAAATCTACCTCGACTGCGACAGGATCAGGACCGTTGAGGGTCTGCGGCAGCGGTTCAAAAAACTGCCGGCCGCATCCCTTGAACAGTTCCTCGCCGAGTTGCAGGACAAACGCCTGCTGTTCCTGGACGGTGAAAGAATCCTCGCCCTCGCCGTCCGCCACTGGGGATGAGCGGTCAGGCGGCCGGAGACAGTTCCCGTGCAGGATCTATCACTCTCATCGGGACATCATCTGTGACTTCAGGTACAATAGCAGGTACAGCCATGATCCGGCCACGAAAAGGCTATCGTGCAGCCGGCAACCGCCCGCGCCGCTTTCCGGCGAATCCACGCCGACCTGCGGAAACGGGCGCCACCATCAACACGCAGCAGCCAGCAGGTATACCATGAGCATGACAGAAGAGAGCTTTGCGGACCTATTCCGCCAGGAAGAGAAAAAACCGCTGCGGCGGATTGCACCAGGACAGAAAATTACCGCGACCATCGTCGGCATCAGCGGCGAGTCGGTCTTCCTCGAGGTTGGCGGTAAAAGCGAAGGGGTGATGAACAGCTCCGAGATTTGCGATAGCGATGGCCAGGCAACCAAATCCGTCGGCGATACGATCGAGGTCTATTTTCTGAAGAACCGTTCCGGTGAAAATGTCTTCACCCGGCGCATCGGTTCAGGATCGGACACCGATCATCTCGAGGAGGCGTGGCGTTCCGGAATTCCCGTGGAGGGCTTGGTGAAAGGCGAGGTCAAGGGTGGTTTCGAGATCACCCTCGGGGCCAATGTGCGGGCCTTCTGCCCTTACTCCCAGATCAGCCTTCGGCGCAGCAGCGACCCGGCGGCTGAATTCATCGGGGCCCGCATGCCGTTTCGAATAAGCCGCTTCGATGAAGGCGGCCGGAACATCGTCGTTTCAGCCCGTGCCCTCCTGGAAGAGGAACGGGCCGAGCGTCAGGAAGAGCTGAAGGCCTCGCTGCAGGAAGGACAATCCATCGCGGGAGTGGTCACATCGCTCCGCGATTTCGGGGCCTTTGTCGATATCGGCGGCATCGATGCGCTGATCCCGATCTCGGAAATCGGCTGGAACCGGGTCGACTCGGTCAGCGACCACCTCGCCGTCGGCCAGGAGGTCAATGTCGTTATCAAGTCCCTTGACTGGAACAAGGGGCGGATTTCCGTCAGCCTGAAGGAGGCGATGGCCGATCCCTGGGAGAATGCCGCAATGCAGTTCCCCGAGGGGAGCGTCCAGCAGGGACGGGTCGCCCGCCTGACCCCCTTCGGCGCCTTCGTCACCCTTGCCCCGGGAATCGACGGTCTGCTCCACATCTCAAAGCTCGGCGGCGGGCGGAGAATCCATCACCCCCGCGAGGTGCTGGAGGAGGGGCAGTCCGTCGAGGTCAAGGTCGAGTCCGTCGACACGGGGGGCGGGACTATGAGCCTGGCCCCGGCCTATTAGGTCTCCCCGGTGGTCGCCTAGTAAAAGGAACAGCTGTAATACGGCAGCTATGTCCAAAAAAACGACCGGGACTCTTCTGCAACAAAAACCGGCAGCCTCGGCGAATTGCTCAAGGCCCGGCTGGCTGAGAAAGCTCGGAAATAGAGAGAACTCCGAGCAGCCGGCGGCGGCGCGCGACTGCTCCGGAAGGCGGGTCAGCGAGGCCCGGCGTTCTGGCGCATGGCCTCGAAGAGGATCACCCCCGCAGCCACTGAACTGTTCAAGGAATCGAGGGAACCGGCCATCGGGATCGAAACCAGGATGTCGCACTCACGACGGACCAGGGGCCGGATCCCTTCCCCCTCACTGCCAACCACGATGCATGCCGGCAGGCGGAAATCGGTGGCATAGAGTGACTGCGCCGCACTGTCCTTGACGGCGCCGAAAACCCACGCCCCCGCCTCCTTGAGTTTCTTCAGGGCGGCAACCAGGTTGGTGACCTGGCTGATATCGATATGCGAGACCGCCCCGGCCGAGGACTTGACCGCAGTACCGGAGAGAGGTGCCGAGCGTTCCCGGGTCAGGACCACCCCGACTGCCCCGGAGGCCAGGGCCGAACGGATAATTGCTCCGAGATTGTGGGGATCCTGCAGAGAATCGCATGCAATCAGCCTCGGCAACTCGCCGTTCTGCACCCGCCCGGCAAACCGTTGAACCATCTCCTCGAAAGGCAGAAGGACAGTCTGGCAGGTTTTGGCCAGCACCCCCTGATGGCGCACTTCACCGGCGCCCTCACCTGTCAACCGCAGGGACTGGACGAAGGTCGTGCGAATCCCTTTTTCCCGGGCAAGACTGACGATCTCGTCAAGTTTTGCACCGTGCCGTTCACGGAGCAGGACAATCTCCAGCAGCCGTTCCGGCGCATGCAGCAGTGCTTCGAAGACCGGATGGACACCCCAGATCAGATCTTCACTGATCCTGATCCGCTTCTCGACACCCTGCCTCTGTTGTTTGCCTCTATCGCTCATCGACTCAGTGGCAGGCTGATCGGCCTGCCGTCCGGTAACCGGTGGGCCCGCGCCCGCTCGGCAAAAATGATGCCGCGCAGAACCGCGGCGGCGGTATCCAGGTTATCATTGACAACCAGATACTGGTATTCGCCGGCAGCCTCCATCTCGCGACGGGCATTCACCAGACGGGTCCGGATCAGATCCTCGCTCTCGGTGCCTCTCCCCCGCAGGCGCCGCTCCAGTTCGTCGAGTCCCGGAGGCATGATGAAGATATGCGAGGCCTCAAGGGATGCGGAACGACGAACAATGGCAGCGCCCTGTACATCGATATCGAGGACGATGTCGACCCCCTGCTCCAGCCGGCCACGAACTTCCTGCAGGCTGGTCCCGTAATAATTGTCGTGGACAAAGGCCCATTCAAGGAACTGGCCCGTGTCGCGCATCTCGAGAAACAGCTGCCGGGTGACGAAATGGTAGTCAATCCCTTCACGCTCTCCTGTCCGCGGCTGGCGGGTGGTATGCGAGACGGAAAAGACCAGTCGGGGAATATCGGCCATGACCCGCCGCAACAGAGTGGTTTTTCCGGCGCCGGAAGGGGCGGAAATGATGAAGAGTCGCCCCGCCATCACAGCACTCCTTCCCGCGATTTTTCCGTGGCGGCAAGTTCGGCGAGATGATAGCTCGGCTGCATCGCCTGGATGCGCTGGTTGATGGTGTCAGGCTGGACCGAAGAGAGGATGATATGGTTGGAGTCCATGACCAGTATCGACCTGGTGCGCCGGCCCTCGGTCACATCGACCAGTTTCCCGGCGGATTTCGCCTGCTCCTTCAGCTTTCTGGCCGGAGAAGAGCCGGTGTTGATCACCGCCACTATCCGTTCGATCATGACGGTATTGCCAAACCCGATATTCAGCAGCTGCATTCTCTCCCTCTCTCTCCGGCACCACCGTCTGCGGGCGGCGCATCGTGCTCACTCGATGTTCTGAATCTGCTCCCGCATCTTTTCCAGTTCCGCTTTCAGATCGACTGTCAGATGCGCGATACCGGCATCATTGATCTTGGAAGCCAGCGTGTTGACTTCGCGAAGAAATTCCTGAACCAGAAAGTCGAGCTTGCGTCCGACTGCCTCGGTCCCTTCAAGAAAATTCAGGAACTGCTTGATGTGGCAGCGGAGCCGCACGATCTCCTCGGTCACATCGGTCTTGTCAGCCAGGATCGCAACCTCCTGAGCCAGGCGCGCCGGGTCGAGCTGGATCTGGCCGAGCAGCTTCTCAAGCCGCTCCTCCAGCGTCCGCTGACGCTGGCTCAGCAGATCGGGGAGAGCGCCCTCGATGGTATCGACTGTTGCCGCAAACAGCCTGAGCCTGGCCTGCAGGTCTTCCTTCAACAGCCGCCCCTCCTGGAGGCGCATCTCCTCGCAGCGGGCGAGGGCCGCCGCAACGACCTCCTCGAGCTGCCGCCATACCGCCTCAGGGTCCTCGTCCTCCTGTTCGCGGATGAAGATATCCGGCAGGGAGGCAAGCTGGGCGACGGTAATCCGATCATCGAGGTCCACCGCCGCAGAGATCTGCGAGAGAGCGAGGCGGTAGCTGCGGGCAAGTTCCAGGTTGACTTTCACCATCTTCAGCTCGACACTCTCGCCACTGACCGTAACGACCAAGTCAACCCGCCCCCTCTGCAGCCGTGTCGCCAGGAGCTTGCGCAGCGGTTCCTCGAACATCGTGCAGTTCTTCGGCAGACGCGACTTGAAATCGAAATAGCGGTTGTTGACGCAGCGCAATTCAGCGATCCAGGTCCTGCCGAGGAACTGCTCCTCTCCGCGACCGAATCCGGTCATGCTTTTAATCGACATGGTATTACCGTGTAATCCCGGAAAAAACAAAACGATGCAGGGATGGGGCCCCCTGCATCGTTTCATCACAACGCATCACCTTCTGCCGCACAGCACGGGCTGTTCCTACTTGCCCATGCTCTTGTTCAGCTCCTTGATCATGATATCGCTGATATCGATTGCCGGATCATTATAGATGACGCCATTCTTGATGTCGAGTATCGCAGTATAGCCATTTTTCTCGCCATACTTCAGGACGACCTGTTCGAGTGCCTTCAGAATCGGCTCCAGTTCCTTGTCCTGGAGCTGTTTCAACTCGAAGCGCGCGTCGTCCGTCTTGGCCTGCAGCTCTCGCTTTCTTTTCTGAAAGTCGCGGAGCTTGTCAGCCTTGGTTTCCTCGCTCCAGGCCGAGCTCTTTTTCTCTATTTCATTCTGGAGAGCTTGCAGAGAGTCTTCCTCACCTTTGAAACGGCCCTGCAGTTCTTTCATTTTCTGCTCGAAATGGATCTTGCCGGTTTTACCCGCCTCACATTGAATGATGATCTTCTGTACGTTCATGACACCGATCTTCATTTCGGCGGCTTGTGCACCGTCAGCAAAAAATCCAGTGAGCATGAAAAACATGCCGACAATCAAAAGCCTTCTCAACACCATTACCATCTCCACATGACAGAGTTTGCTCTCGGCCCGGACGGGCGCAGAGAATGAATTATTCCACGATAACGAAGTCGTCACGCCTGTTCTGAGCCCAGGACATCTCGTCTTCGCCATGGAGCAGGAGGCGCTCCTCGCCGTAGCTGACGGTGGTCAGCTTGGACTCAGCAACGCCGAGTTCGAGCAGGGCCATCTTGGCGCTTTGGGCACGTCGCTCGCCAAGGGCCATGTTGTACTCGTTGGTGCCGCGGGGATCGCAGTTACCTTCGATGCGAACGTTGGCACCGCCCTTGTTGATGAAATCGGCATTCAGCTGGATGCGGGAAGCCTGATCAGCTCGGATGGCGGACTCATCAAAATCAAAATACACCGGCAGCATGCCTTCAGAGGTGCGCCCCTCGGAAATGCCAGTGCCTTTGGTGTCCAGAGACTCCTCCGGAGCCGCGGTCTTCATCGCGGTATCCGTGTCAGCCTTCTTTCCGCAGCCTGTCAGTGCCAGAACGGACACACAGAGCAGTGCGGGTACTACAACCTGTAATCTCTTCATCATCACGAAACCTCCTGAGTTCGATATGATAGTGGATAAAAAATGGCGGACAGCCCGAATAAAAAAAACCCGACCAGTGAACACCACTGGCAAGGCCCATTTTTTTTCACTAACGCGCTATATACAAAGAATACAAACCAAAATTCAAGCAGAATCGACAACGACGCAGTACAACAGCTAAAAAATGGCTGTACTTCTGAAGCCACTGTCATACTATTACTGGCACACCACGATGTCAAATCCGTTCTCTCTTTTTTTCCATTTTCTTTCGGTTTCAAGCAAGGCAGATCGACATGAATCACCAGCAGCATCCACTTCCCCGACGTCCGGTCGCAGAAATGCTCGCCACCGGCACCTTCGGCACCTTTTTCGGTGTCAGCCAGAAAACCTTTGACCACGTCTGGAGCCAGCTCACCGCTCCAGAGGGGAATTCCATCGTCTATATCTCCATGGAGATCGGCGCCGACCCGGACGTCTTCAGTCCGGTGCGGGACTTCCTTGATAGCGCGCCGCAACCGGAGACCGCCGATGACCGGTACGGCTATTTCCTTGACAAGTTCATCCATGGCCCCCAGAAAATACCTACCTACAGCGGAGGACTGGGAGTTCTTGCCGGGGACACTCTCAAGAGTTATGCCGACTGCCATCTGCCGGTGGTTGCCATCAGCCTGCTCTACCGGCGCGGTTACTTCGCCCAGTACGTCGACTCGCAGCTCGGGCAGATTTCCCAGCATGTCGCGTGGCAGCCGGAGGCAACCCCAGGGCTCTACCTGCTCCATGATCCGGACGCTCCGGAGAAGCCGCTGGAAATAGAGATTCCTTTCTTCAACGAGTATGATCAGCAGACCATCGCCATCGCCCAGGTCTGGCTGAAGATGGAAATCAGCAGCGACCTCGATTTTTTCGTTCCCGAAATACTGCTCGATTTCGACCATCCAGAATCGCCGAGCCTGATTCGTAACGCCGCCTCGCAGCTCTACAACGCCGAATCATCAGTGATCAAGGCAATCCAGCGGAGGATGCTGGGAACCGGCATCCTGCCGGCCTTGCGGGCCCTCGGAATAACCTCCCGGACCTTTCACCTCAACGAGCAGCATGGAGTTGTCCTTGCCATGCAGCTGATCGCCGAGGAACTGAGCGCCATGCTCGGCCACCCGCGCATAGAAGAGGCAAGCGACGAGCAGATCTTCAAGGCAGCCGGAGTCGTGTCGCAGCGGCTGATCTACACTATCCACACCCCGGTGAAAGCAGGTCACGACCGTTTCCACAAGTCGCTGTATGCGGGAATCAGCGAGAAATCCTGCCAGAGGATTCTCGACCTTTTCGCCCACGACGACGAAAACCCGCACGCCTACAATTTCACCCACATGGCGATGCACGTCAATCGCTCCGCAAACAGCGTCAGCCGCCTGCACCGCGACGTCACCCGCAGGCAGTTCCCGCGCTTTGCCGGCAAGATCTCCGCCATCGCCAACGGCGTCCACCATCTCACCTGGATCAGCGACCGGCGGGCCACAGTCTTTGACGAAAGCCCCCAACTGGCCGGCTGGCGTCACGACCCGGGCGTCTTCGCCAAGGCTGCCAGCCTGATCGAGGACGACCGTTTCAGGGAGCAGCTTCGCTGCGCCTGGCAGGAAGACACGGCTGAACTGATCGACTCCGTCAATGCGATGCTGGTCCAGCACCGCAACCAGATGAGCACAACCTGGATCGACCCGCCGAACTATCTCTCGACCCTGACGGATGGCGAGGATCGTCTGGCCCCCCGGACCTTCACCGTCGGTTTCGCCCGCCGCTTTTCCACGTACAAACGGGCCGATCTGATCTTCCATGACCTCGACCTGTTGTGCCAGATCTGCCTCGACAACAGCTGGCCGATCAATTTCCTCTTTTCCGGCAAGGCCCATCCTGCCGACGAGCCCGGCAAGACCGTCATCAAGCACCTGCTTGACCGCCAGGAAGAACTGTACCGCAAGAGCAAAGGACTGATAAAACTGGTCTTCATCCCCAACTACGACATGAGGATCGCCAAAATGCTGGTCGCCGGCGTGCACTGCTGGCTCAACAGTCCGAAACGACCGCTCGAGGCATCAGGGACCAGCGGCATGAAAGCGGCCATGAACGGTGTCCCCAATATTTCGATCATGGACGGATGGTGGGTGGAAGGATATCACGACGGCGCGACCGGCTGGAAATTCGGACACGAGGGCGCCATAGACGACGCCAGCCTCAGCGAGTCCCGCGAGGAACTGCTCTATTTCGAGGACTCAAATTCCTTCTATGAACTGCTGCCACAGATCCTCGAGGCCTTTTACGATACCACCGGCTCCCAGGTCTTTCTCAACAAGGGCATCAACAACCTGCTGCGCAACGTCCCCATATTCAATACCCACAGAATGGCCGCCGAATACCTGCAGCGGTACGGTCTCGCCCTGCCGGCTGCGCAGGCCGGCGAAATGCAGCGATTCGCGCAACTTTACTGTAGTGATAATTAGTCATTCAGTTTATATAGGAGAGTTCATCGATCAGCATCGACCGCTCTTCCTTCCCGGTCAAGACCGGCAAGCATACATTTCTGGAGACGTTCATGGCCAAAGCACATATCAGCGCAAATCGGGCGACAGACAAGACCATTCGGGCAATCGACCGGAAGAGGGAACAGGAACGCCGCAAGATGTTTCACCAGGCCAAGGACAACGCCGAAACCCTTGCCGCAAAACTTGTCCAGCGGCTCATCGACCGGGAGATCATCGAAACCTCATCCATCCAGAGGATCCGGGAAAGCCTTGAGGAGCAGCTCAAAAAGCTTGGATACATGGACGATTTCGAGCTGCAGATGAAAATCGCCCCGGTCCGCACCGTCGCTCAGGATCCCAATATCGTCAGCCTGTATATAACCCAGTACATTGTCGAAGACCTGATCAACCATCCGGACATCCAGGACGTTTTCGGTGATGATCTCGATGTCTATCTCGCCGTGGACTCGGTTTTCAGAGTCCTCCGCTCCTCGTGAATCACCCGGATTCCGTCCCGTCCCTGGTTTTTGCCGACCGTCGAGGCTCGATAACAGATTATCCGCCGCTGAACATGGCCGGCATGAGCAACGGCCATTATTACACCCCGGCGCCCGCCGACCTCATCCCTCTCCCCAAGGGGAGCGAACTGTTCGTTCTGCCCGGCCGACTGCCGGTGGCATGCGATCCGGAGACAGCGGAACCGCTGCTCCTTGAGGACAATCCCTACTTCCAGGGGCAACCGGTCCAGGCTGTGGCCGCATTTGTCTCCCCGGCCCATACCTCGATCTATTCCAGCGCCTTTCAGACGGCAGCCGATGCCCCGACCCTCCCTCTCTTTGCCTATACCGCAGTAGGCTGGAGCAAAGGCCGGTTCTGGGTGACAGCCTTCCGCAGCGACCCC
>CAYYWK010000024.1:0-13162 GCA_964475345.1 uncultured Desulfobulbus sp. | reverse complement strand
ACTCCTATGGACTTCCTTACTCCACATACGGTAGGCTAACGAATCAACGAAAAATTTGAGCAGTTGATTTTCGGTGCGGTATATGATCATTGTTATGTATTGAATAAAACTGAAAACGGCTCACTCGACTTAGCTGCTACTTGTAAGGACCCCGAAAGCGGACGAATCATGGAAGTGTACACTACAGAAGGCGGAGTGCAACTGTACACCGGTAACTGGCTAAATGGATTTGAAGGAGCACACGGTGCCACGTTCCCTGCCAGAAGTGCAATATGTTTTGAAGCACAATGTTTCCCGGATACCCCGAACAAAGGACATTTCCCTTCAACAGTACTGTTGCCGGGTGATGAATATCAGCAAATAACCGTCTACAAGTTTGATGTAGAAGAATAAATAATTAAAAGATAACTAATCTAATTTATAAACTTATTTAATTTATTAAACCATGACACAAAAAGAAAAGAATGGTACTCTTATCGCAAAAATAACCATGTGCTCCCTTTTCCCTATGATTTCAATTAAAAAAATCACTTCCCCATACAACATGAAGAAGAACATCAAGTAGTTTCAACTACATATTGTGTACAAGAAACAGTTAGCTCCCCATCCCCCTCATTAACTTCCTGTTTAAAAAGAATATTTTTTGCCAAATCCTGCTTGTTTTTCTTGACAAAAAATACCATATGTGTCCTATATAGTAATTATTATGCAAAGTCTGTATGTTAGCCGCTTTCTCCAAAAACCCGGCATTGTAATTATTGAATAATTTCTGACTTCCTCGCATATCATGAATCTTCCCTTTCTCTCTCAAGACAACCTTGTCGTCGGGGTCGATATTGGCTCACACGCGGTCAAGGTTTGCCAATTGAAGCGAGCCGACAATGCCTACACAGTCGTTGCTCTCGGCAGTGTCATTCTCCCTGAGGGTGCTGTCGACGATGGGACGCTCAACGATGCAGAGGCGGTGGCCAAGGCCATTTCCGGACTATTCAACAATCTGAAGATCAAAGGCAAGAAAGTCGGTTTTTCCATTTCCGGATACTCGGTCATTGTGAAAAAAGTCAATCTCGCCGTCATGGATGAGAAAAAACTTGAAGAGCACATCATGTCCGAGGCTGAACAATACATTCCTTTTGACATCGAAGATGTGTATCTCGACTACCAGGACCTCAAAACCAACACCGACAACATCGAGCGGACCGACGTCATGCTGGTCGCGGCGAAAAAGGAGATTGTCGACGATTACCTGGAGATGCTCAGAAGCATCAATCTCATCCCTGTGATTGTGGATGTTGACGGGTTTGCCCTGGAAAATACCTATGAATACAGCTATCCCAAGGTGGACAATGTTGCACTCGTCGATATCGGCGCCTCGAAAATGAATATCAACATTCTTTCAGGCGGTATATCCGTCGTTGCCAGAGACATAGTCGTCGGCAGTCGGCAACTGACGGAGCAGCTCCAGTCAGCATTCGATCTTGAGTTCGAAGAGGCGGAAGCCTTGAAACTTGGTCTTGTTCCGGCAGGTGAAAAACAGCCGCAGATCGAGAAAATTTTCTCGACCACATGCACGCAATGGGTGCTGGAAATCAAGAAGGCAATTGACCTCTACCATTCGAATCATCCTGATGCGCCACTGCAGAAACTTGTTCTCAGCGGCGGAGGCTCCAAGGTTGTGGGATTTTCCGAATTCCTGGCGCAAGAAACCGCCCTTGAAGTGGAAATTTTCAACCCTTTCGCAAAAATGATCTCAAACGACAAGAAGATTGATCCTGATTATCTGAAAAACATCGGCCCTGAAATGGCGATCGCAACAGGCATAGCTATCAGGCCATCAGTTTTTTAGGACATTCTGTCAACGGAAAAGATATGCTCAGAATAAACCTGTTACCAGTCAGGCAGCTTAAAAGACGGGCAAAGGCGCGAAATCAGATCATTTCCATGATCATTGCCTGGTGCTGTCTCCTCATCTTCCTTGGCATAATTGGACTCTGGCAGGCAGGAAGGGTCAGTTCGCTTGAGGGCCAGATCGTCCAGTTGAACCAGCAGAAGGACGCCTTCAAGCCGATCCTTGCAGATATCGAGAAAGTCAAACAGCAGAAAGAGGAGATCGAGCGCAAGACTGCGATCATCAAGACCTTGCGAAAGGAATCGTCCATTACGGTACGGGTCCTTGATGAAGTCGCAAGAAGCGTCGACAACAAGCGGCTTTGGCTTGAATCCCTCGAACAGAGCGGTCCCACACTCAATCTCACAGGAGTAGCGCTCGACAACGAAACTGTCGCGCAATTCATGGACAAGCTCAAGGCATCAGATTTCATCATCGATGTCAACCTCACCAGTTCTTCTCTCAAGGTTGTTGCGGATAGAAACCTGAAAAGCTTTGTCATGACATGCACCACCTCGGCACAACCCAAGGTTGAAGAAGCCAACATCACTCAAAAATAGCCATCCTCGAACAACGGATACGTGCCAGCATGAAAAAGAGTAACGCAGCACTCGAGAAATTCATCGACACCAAATACATCCCATTAGAGCAGAAATACAAGATTGCCATCGCCGTGGTATTGATGCTCATCCCGATTGTGCTTTTCTTCTTCCTCTTTTTCCAGCCAAACACCAAGAAGCTCTCGGCCCTGAACATACAAAAGGACAGCTTAAACAAGGAAATAGCCGACTTAAAGGCCAAGCAGAACGACTTGCCGCGATTGAAACGGGATCTGGCCGAATCAGAGAGGCTGTTTAACGAAGCGGCCGTTCTCCTGCCAAAAGAGAAGGAAATCCCGCAATTACTCAAGGACATCTCCGCACTGGGGCAGAACGCCGACCTTGAATTTCTCACCTTCAAGCCGATGCCGGAAATCCCGAAAGATTTCTATGCCGAGCTGCCGATCTCCATCAATGTGCGCGGCCCTTACCACAATATGGGCGCATTTCTTGACCAGGTGAGCAAACTCGGGCGTATCGTTACCGTATCGAATATAAAGATGAGTGCCCCTACTCTCGACAGGGGGGAAATGCTGCTTGATTCCGATTGTACGCTGGTAACGTATCGTTTCACCAATGTCGAACTCCCCAAACAAGACACGAAGAAGAAATAAGCTCATGGGATTTTGTATGAAAACGAACCAATTGCTATCTCTGAGCCTGACGCGGCCAAGCTTCCTGCTGTGGTGTACTCTCTTTTTGGGCCTCGCGTTCTCAATGATCACCTCAGGACCAATCACAGCAAATGAACCTCAGCAGCCGCCTCCCCAGGCAGCAGATGCAAGTGAGACGATAACCGAGACAGAACCGTTCGAATATATCATGACAAACCGTCCGGATCCTTTCCTGCCGTTTATCACCGAAAAAGCAACCCCAAGGGAAACCGGCGACCCAAACGAAATAGTCGAAAAAAATGAACCGCTCACCGGCATGCAGCTATTTGAACCTGGACAACTCAGTCTTGTAGGTCTGCTTAAGACCGGAGGAGAGAATTTTGCTATGGTTCAGGACTCCACCGGGAAGGGGTATGTCATAGTCACCGGCACCAAGATCGGTAGACGCGGGGTGGTAAAAACCATATCACCCAACAAGGTGCTTATCGAGGAAACTGCTGAAACTCGCGGTGGGAAAAAAATTCTTACGCATATCGAAATGGTTTTAAAAAAAGAGGGAGAAGAATAGAAAATGTACAAGAGGTTCATTATATCCCAGTCGGCCATTTTCTCTGTGCTCTGTCTGATCGTGCTCCTGTCTTCTTCGGTTGCGCTCGGAGCGGATGCAGGTGCGGGTAAAGAGCAGCCCTCATTGTACCAGATCGCGAAGATTGATCCGGAACTGAGTGGGGATGCATTGACACTGCATATCATCGGCAACGCCGAACCTGCATACACGGTCTCAGAACGTTTCTCGCCGTTTCGTGTCGTTCTTGACATTGCCGATGCAGCCTTTGATCCTTCAATAGATCCCAAATCGAAGCTGCTTCCGGACAATGCCTTTGTCTCCCTCCAGACATCACTGATCACCGACCAGGAACCGACTATCACTCGGTTTGAATTTACCATTGCCGATTCGCATGATTACAAGATCACCCGGGAAGGCACATCCTTAAATATCCAAATTCGCCCTGCGGCTGGCGGCGCTTCATCCAAACAACCCCCTGCCGGATCAGCTGCCAATGCAACTGTCGCTGTTACCGATATCGCCGTCAAAACAAGCCCCCAGGAGACCATCGTCACACTGGTTGCTTCTGGGCCGATAACACAATATACCTCTGATACCGCAGCCGGCAAGAACGGCGAAAAACCGTTCCTGTATATTGACATCGCCAATATCAACATCGCAGAACTGATCCGCGAAAAGCAGGTAGACACAGCCATTGAAGAAATACGCGTTGAACAGCAAGGCACCGGAGGCCGGTTTATCTTCAAATCTGCATCGGCATCGCTGTTTGACTACAAGATAACCAATAATGCAGGCCAGTTAGTTTTAATAGTGCAGGAGAGTCCGGGGCTTCCCACGAAGGATGTGGCCGGATCCGCTACCGCTGGCACTGCCGGACAATCCGACAAAACACTTGACTCGCTCATAGGTGAAACCGAGAACATACTTGCGAAGGGCACTGAGGAGACGGAAAAGGCCGGTAAAAAAGACCCTTCTGCCGCTCTCGAAGACACCTTTTCATTCGCTGGATATGAAAAACAAAGGATCAGTGTCGATTTTTACAAAATTGATCTTCACAATGTGTTTCGTCTCTTCAGACAATTCACCGATCTCAATATTATCGTCGACGAAACCGTAACAGGTTCGTTGACGCTTGCCCTGACAGATGTTCCCTGGGATTTCGCGCTTGATATCATATTAAATCTCAAGGATTTGAAGAAAGAAGAGCGTTTCAATACCATCGTCATCTATCCCAACAAAAAGGAATTTGCCTGGCCGGATCGTCTCGAAGACAACCTCTCCGTTGAGGCGGACACCCAAATCGTCGAGCAGGATGCCTTCATCATAGAGCAATCGGCGAATCTCCCGAAAGAGATACTGAAAGCACAGGAAATACTCAGGAAAGCACAGCAAGCCGATGAGAACGAGGACTTCGAAGAAGCCGCCACTCTGTATGAACAAGCCGCCAAACTCTGGCCGGACAATGTCAAGATCTTGAACAGACTCGCAACCCTCTATCTGGTCAACCTGCGAGTAAACGCCAAGGCCGTTCATTTCGCGAAAGAGAGTCTTGCCAAAGACCCCGGCAACAACCGTGCTGCCCTGTACGCCGCCATTGGTTTAGCCAACATGCAGAGAAACGCTGAGGCACTTGAGTATTTTACGCAAAGCATCAGTGCCACGCCTCCAATGAAAGAGGCCCTTATCAGTTTCGCCACCTTCTGCGAAACCAGCGGTCAAAATGAGCAGGCGATCAAGCTTTTGGATAAATTCAATGCTTCATATGGTGAGACAATGGATACAATGATTGCCAAAGCAAGGATTTATGACAAGCTTGGTGACACGAAAATGGCTGTAAACCAGTACAAGGCCTTGCTCGCATCCGGTTTCCCGTTGCCACCTGATCTGAAAAAATATATCCATGGAAGGCTGGCAGCCAGCAGTTTCTGATGTACCTGAAACAATCAGCTCAAAAGAGTCAGTTCAATCTGATCATCTTATAATCTCAAGAGGTTTTTTATGAAGTCTTCCAAAACGATACTCCTTGCCGCCAGCCTCTTGCTGTACCTGATGCTTACGTCATGCAGTTCCATAGACAAAAAGCCTGAAGAAGCAGCCGGCCCTGCGGAAATGCCAGCCGCCGGCACTATGGCCGAAGCTGCAGCCAAAAAACCCGAACTGCCCAATACGCTGCCTGTTCAGTACCAGAGCCCATCGTATCAGGTTGGCGAAGATAGCAAGGAGGAGTTGACGCAATCCAAAGATGTCGGCATGAAAGTCGGGGCGACCATCAAGTCCACCAGGGGGCCCCAGCCGCTTTGGGATATCATGAAACGGCTGGCGGCCATCAAGGGGATGAATATCTCCTGGGCCAGCGATGTCGACCAGAAGGTTCTGGTCGATGTCGATATCAACGCCGGTGACGATTACAATGGCGCCATCGCCAATCTCCTCCGTCAGGTTGACTTTTTTCATGAAATCAGCGGAAACACCATAGTCGTCAAGTATAAGGAGACCCGCCAGTTCTATATTTCGATGCCCTTCGTCAAGTCAAATTATAAGACAGGCACCGGAGGAAACGTCCTCGGCAGTGATGATGAATCGAACAATATTGACGGTACCATCGAAATTAAATCCAGCGAGAATGAATTCGATGTCTGGAAGAGTATTGAGGCCAACCTGAATTCTATCCTTGATGTCTGGACTACCGAAGCGATAACTGAAAAAGCGGAAACGGCAAGCACGAATGCGCAGCAAAACACGGGGGCAGCAGAAGCCGAGAAGACCGAAAAAGTTGTAAGCGAGGCAACCCGGCTGCGATCGAGCAACAAGAATGTCTATATCATTGACAGGCCCGTGGGCATGGTCACCGTCACCGCTCCGCGACCGCTTCTTGATCGGGTCGATACATACTTCAAGAATTTAAAGAGAGAACTGTACAAACAGATTTCCATTGAGGCGAAAATCATCGAGGTCAAACTCACGCGGAATTCCAGTATCGGAATCAACTGGAACGAGGTCCTGAAAAATTTCAGTGTCGATGGTGTGGTTGAGTTTGGCTCCCAGGCTCTGGGTGGTCAGGTATACCCGTACATTTTCGCAGACGAAACAGGGACAGACGGTACTCAGAGTGTTGACCTCGACGGTGATGGGGTGAGCGATGGCCACACCAAAATTCAAGATCCCACCAGATTTGTCTCAAAAGTTTCGATAAACCCGCAGAATTTTACCGTATTTCTCAATGCGTTGGAGGAGCAGGGCGATACGAAGGTCCTCTCCAATCCGAAAATCAGCCTGATGAACGGTCAGCCAGGTCTGATCACCGTCGGCCGCAACGTCACCTATATCGACAACATCGAATCCGATCTCGATTCCGAGACCGGGATCATCACCTACACCGTCAATACCGAGAGGATCCTTTCCGGTATAGGCATGGCGTTGACCGCGACAGTCCTGGACGACAAAGAAATCATCCTCAACCTCGTACCAGTGACTTCAGAACTTGTCGAACCGATAGAATACAGAGATGTCGGGACTCTGGGCGCAACTGTCGGCCTGCCGATAGTCAATGTCCGGGAAATGAGCACCACAGTAAGAGTAAAGAACGGCGAAATGCTGGTAATCGGAGGCCTGATCAGTGACATCCAGGATACCGTAGGTGAGTTCGCTCCAGTTGTCGGTAAAATACCTCTTTTCAAATATCTCTTCGGTTACGAGGAAAAGGTGAATCAGAAAAGGGAGCTCATTATCCTTCTCAGACCAGTCATTATTTGAATCTTCAATTCGATCAACAGATAACGTCATATACAGTATAGGGAGACAATTATGGAGAGGCTGAAATTTCTGGTCATTGGAATTCTTGCGATAACATTGGCTGGTTGCGGCCAAACGATCGTCGAAACCCTGAACGTTCCGGAAGCGCCCGGGTTCGATGCTCCGGGCAAGGGAAGATCTATGGTGATCCTGCCGTTTGCTGATTATTCAAACGCAGGCAACCTTGACTCCGCCTTCAGAAGGAACATCGCCGTCACCGAAGCGCTCACTGATCGTCTGTCAGCTAACGGATTCTCGATGCCCGTTCAGGAGGATGTCTTCCAGTATCTCGTCAACGAGGGTGTAATCAACTCCATCTCCTACGAAGAGACCAAGTCGGTGTCAATGGTCAATGAACTGTCGAATGAATGGTCTGACAGAATGAAAAGTGAAATCAGGCGATACATCGACGAGCAGAATTCCACGAGTGGTGTCAATGCCAATAGTCCAGGGACCCACGCATTGACCCCCAACGCCGTCGCAAAAATTGGTCGGACCTTCAAGGCCGATTATGTCCTGAGAGGTCGCATTCTCGAATACAAATCCAGACAGGACCCGGGCTGGGAGCCCTGGAAGAAAGGTATCCTGCCGTTCATCAATGGTGGGACGAGCAGAGTCTTGTTCGGTTTTGCCAGTTCAGAGCTCTACGACGAGTGGAACAGCCAGATCACCGGCGCCATATACGGGGCACGCATTGGGTATGAGCACAGCAACTGGCCATGGGAGGATGGAGATGGCGAGGCCATCTTCGGCATGAGCAGCGCTGATGACGCCAACGCCATCCTCTGGGGTTCAATTGGCTCCGAACTCGGCAGGCAGACCTATCGCAGCGGTGATGTCGACCAGGCCGTTGTGCAACTGCGTGTGTGGGTCCAGGAAGCCACTTCCGGCAATGTCATCTGGACCAATCGCGTGGACGTGAAGGTTTCACCGGAATCCTTCTTCGCCGACAACCAATACGACGCCCTCTTCAACAAGGCGATTGAGAAGGGAGTGACCACGCTGATCGACAATTTCGTCAACACCAGCCTCTGATACCCACACCGGCGTTCAATACAGGCAGTCATCAAACAAGAAAAGCCGCAACCAGACAGGTTGCGGCTTTTCTTGTTCTCTTCTTGTCGTTTAGTTTTTCCCTTCTTTTTTCTTCTTGGCACTCTGATACAGACCCATAAAATTTATGGGCTCCATCAGAAACGGCGTAAACCCGCCATCGATCGAGACCTGGCTGACTATCTGCCGGGTAAATGGGAACAGCAGCGTCGGACAATCAACCTTCAACACCATGTCAAGATGCTCTTCTGGGATATTCCTGAGCAGAAAAACGGCAGCATGCTCTATCTCCAGGACAAACATCGCCTTCTCGTCATCCTGGGAGATGACCTTTGCGGTTATCTGCAGAGAGACCTCCCAGTGGTCGTCATCAATCTTCCGGTTGTTCATGTTGAGATTGAGTTCAACCTTTGGTTCAGCCTTTTGCGGAGTTATAAACACCTGGGGAGCGAAAGGATTCTCAAACGAGAGATCCTTGACGTACATCTTCTGCATCCGGAATTCCGGCCGCGCTTTTCCTTCAGTTGTTCCAGTGTTCTCTGACATCCTTAACCTCGTTGAGTAGAAAAATGCTTTCTGGGGAGAATGGATCATGCCTGAGGCGGCATTAAACTGTACTTACCTCAAACAGGCAAGTCTTTCGGCGTCTCGAATGAACATCATCGGGCAAGAATTGGCCGCAGAAATAAGCCGGTATGGGAGAAGTCGACCCGGGCGATGGCCTCCGGTCTGCCGCTGGCTACTATGCGACCGCCCCCACTTCCTCCTTCGGGCCCGACATCGATGATCCAATCCGCGGTCTTGATCACATCAAGGTTATGCTCGATGACGACCACCGTATTTCCCTGGTCCACCAGTCTGTTCAAGACATTCAGAAGATGCTGGATATCGGCGGGATGCAGCCCGGTGGTGGGTTCATCGAGGATATAGAGGGTCCTGCCGTTACTGCGGCTTGAAAGCTCACGAGACAATTTCACCCGCTGTGCTTCACCTCCTGACAGGGTCACGGAGGATTGCCCAAGCGTGATGTACGAGAGCCCGACATCGTACAGCGTTTGCAGGCGGTTCTTGACAGGCGGAACATTTCTGAAGAAATCCAGGGCCTCGTCGACGGTCATAGCCAGGACATCATGAATATTCTTCCCCCTGTACGCGATATCCAGTGTTTCAACATTATATCGCTTCCCCTGGCATTTCTCACAGAGCACATAGACATCAGGCAGGAAATGCATGGCAATCCTGATTTCCCCGTCGCCCTCACATGCTTCGCATCTGCCGCCCTTGATATTGAAGCTGAAACGGCCCGCACCATAGCCCCTCGCCCGTGACTCCGGAAGGCGACAGAAGAGTTCGCGAATCGGGGTGAAAACTCCGGTATAGGTGGCTGGATTCGATCTTGGGGTCCGTCCGATCGGACTCTGATCAATATCGACAATTTTTTCGATGGCTTCAAGACCGCTCAGACTGGCGCCATCAATCTCAATCCGGTTTTTCTTCCGTTCAAGCCCCTTTTTCGCCAGTTTGTACAAGGATTCGATGACCAGTGAGCTTTTCCCGGATCCGGATACGCCGGTGACGCAGGTCAACACACCAAGCGGGAAGACTGCATGCACCGACTGGAGATTGTTCGCCACCGCATTTTTCAGCCGCAGCCCGCTTTTTTGGGTCACAACCGCCGGGCGACGCTTCTGCGGCAGGGCGATGCCTGCCCTTCCCGAAAGATAGGCACCGGTAATCGACTTCTCCTCAAGCAGCAGGCCAGGCACAGGACCGTTATAGACGACTTCGCCGCCGTGCACGCCGGCCCCGGGCCCCATATCGAGGACATGGTCAGCTGCCAGGATGGTATCGGTGTCGTGCTCGACGACAATAACCGTGTTACCGAGATCGCGCAATTCCTGCAAGGTGCGGATCAGTTTCTGGTTATCCCGCTGGTGCAGGCCGATGCTCGGCTCATCGAGGATATACAGCACGCCGGCCAGCCGCGAACCGATCTGGGATGCCAGCCGTATTCGCTGGGCTTCGCCACCTGACAAGGTTCCCGCCCGGCGTTCGAGGGAAAGATAGCCGAGCCCCACATCCTCAAGAAATACCAGCCTGTCGACAATCTCCTTGAGTATCGGTTCGCCGATCTGCCTCTCTCTTCTGTTGAGAGGCAGAAGCGGCAATTCGCCAAGCAGCCCTGCGATGGACTGGCAGACAAGTCTGTGAATCGACCAGTCGCCGACCCGGTAGGCGAGCGATTCGGCCTTCAGGCGCGCGCCCTGGCAAAGGGGACAAAGCTGCTCGTTCATGTATTTGCCGAGCTCCTCCCTGATCATATTTGACTGGGTTTCGTGAAACCTCCGGTCAAGCTGTGGAATGACGCCCTCAAACGTGCGGACATCGGTCATCATCCGGCGTTCGTTACGGTACTGAAAGCGGATATCCTCATCGCCTGATCCGTAAAGTATGACCTTCTGGACCTTCTCGGAAAGGTTCGCAAACGGCTCATCTAATGAAAACCCATAATGGACGGCCACACCAGCGAGAATCTGTCCGGTGTAGGAGGAATCCTTGCGCCAGCCCCAGGGGGCGATTGCTCCCTCGATGATGCTCTTGCCCTCGTCCGGCACGACCAGCGCCGGGTCGAAAAACTGTTTTACCCCGAGGCCGCCGCACTCAGGACATGCGCCAATGGGACTGTTGAAGGAAAAGAGCTGGGTGGAGGGTGGCGGCAGCGAAATCGAACAGGCGTGGCAGGCGGCATGCTCGCTGAACAGCTGATCCCGAACCTCGTCGACCATGTGCACCAGCAGGTAGCCGCCTGAAAGTTTGACGGCAGTCTCAACCGAGTCCGACAACCTGCGGCGGATAGTATCTTTTACAATCAGCCGATCAACGACGACCTCGATGGTATGGCGGCGGTTCTTTTCCAACTCCGGAATGTCCCCCGCATCGAGGATTGTCCCGTCAATACGGACCCTCACAAACCCCTCCTTGCGAATCCGCTCCAGCGTCAGCTCATGCCGCCCCTTCTTGTCCGAAACAATCGGAGCCAGCAGCATGATTCTGGTCCCCTCTGCAAATCCCAGCAGGATATCGACCATATCCTCAATCGATTGCGCCTTGATTTCATTGCCGCAGCGGGGGCAATGGGGATGACCGCAGCGGGCGAAAAGAAGCCGGAGATGGTCGTAGATCTCGGTAACGGTGCCAACGGTTGAGCGCGGATTCTTGCTGGTGGTCTTCTGCTCGATGGAGACCGCAGGGGAAAGCCCTTCCAGGGCATCAACATCAGGTTTGTCCATCTGGCCTAAAAACTGGCGAGCGTAGGTCGACAACGACTCCACATAGCGACGCTGACCTTCGGCATACAGGGTGTCAAAGGCCAGGGTGGATTTCCCTGAACCTGAAAGTCCCGTAAAGACAACCAGTTGATTGCGCGGGAGATCGACACTGATGTTCTTCAGATTATGCATCCGGGCGCCCCGGACGCTCAATTGTTTCGGTTCCATGAATGAAGGGGGAAAGGGATGGGGAGCAGAAAACGATCGAATCTGCTCATAAAAGAAGGCTGTGATCTACTTTGATGCAGCGGTCCATGACGGCGATCAAACCATGTCGGCGCGCATATTCAGCCGCTTCCTGGTTGACGATGCCCTGCTGCATCCAGATGGCACCGGCACCGATCTCGACGGCCTCCTCGACAACCGGCATCACTTCTTCCGAACGCCTGAAAATGTCGACGATATCAATTCGCTCCGCTATCGATTTCAGATCCGGATAACACGGCAGGCCAAGCAGCTCACTCTGCCCGGGATTGACCGGGAAAATCCTGTAGCCAGCGGCAATCAGATATCGTCCCACCATGTTGCTCGGCCTGTTTTCCTTTGGCGACAGGCCGACAATGGCGATTGTTCTGGCCCGCCGCAGAAGCTCTGCGACTTCCGTATGCTGCATGAGAACGATCATCAGAGATCCGAATCTGGAAAGGAGCGTCGGCGCGGTTGCAAGGGACGCGGGAAAATGATTTACCGCTGAAAACTGCTGTGGTAGCCTGTCGGATTATAATGGTGAGGCCATGGACAAAAGTCAAGAGAGTAAGTATATACTCAGACACTGCTGAACACCGGTCGGCGGCAGGCTTTCCAACCTTACCGTATTTTTCAAACGTACCGAACGACGAGGACACTCGATGAATTTTCAGGATATTCTGTTCAATCTCGGCAAATACTGGGCCGATCAGGGGTGCCTGATCCAGCAGCCGTACGACATGGAGGTCGGGGCCGGCACCTTCCATCCAGCCACACTGCTCCGTTCGCTCGGACCTGAACCATGGCGTGCCGCCTATCCCCAGCCGTCACGGCGACCGACGGATGGCCGCTACGGAGAAAACCCCAACCGCCTCCAGCATTACTACCAGTACCAGGTAGTCCTCAAGCCGTCGCCGCTGGAAGTCCAGGACCTCTATCTCGGCAGCCTCGAACGCTTTGGCCTGAACCTGAAGGAACACGACATCCGTTTCGTCGAGGACGACTGGGAATCGCCGACTCTCGGCGCATCCGGGCTCGGCTGGGAGGTCTGGCTTGACGGCATGGAAATCACCCAATTCACCTATTTCCAGCATGCCGGATCGATCGACCTGCATCCGACAACGGTCGAAATC
>CAYYWK010000023.1:0-13264 GCA_964475345.1 uncultured Desulfobulbus sp. | reverse complement strand
GTTACCATTCGCTCTCACCCTGGTTACCAATGAAAACCAGGAGAGTCTGGCTGTCGTGGCGATGCGGAAGGATCCGCGGTCAAAAGGCTCGCCTGAAGTTTCCGGTCTCGGCCTTCGATGGCCGCGAGGTGTGTTCTCACTGTCCCATGTCGCACTCCCATTTGATCCGACCGACCCCCTTTACGGTGAGCTGGCGCCAGCAGGTGGCACTCTTATTCACCTGGGGCAGATAGACCTTAAAGGTGAGCGGAACGTCCTGAAAATCCCCTATGACTGGCTGCTGCGGATGCGGTATAACCCC
The DNA here is from genome assembly GCA_964475345.1 of uncultured Desulfobulbus sp. Lineage (GTDB taxonomy): Bacteria > Desulfobacterota > Desulfobulbia > Desulfobulbales > Desulfocapsaceae > Desulfoprunum. Next base: position 12,963 of record CAYYWK010000023.1, on the reverse strand, counting down.
TTCTATGAATATCTTGAGAGACGAACCATACAATGGGTGGAGGATGTACATTGACATCCATCATCGTCTCGAGGTGTTTGGCACGGGTTGCCGATGGTCTTTCAACGGAGTTCTCCGGTTTCAGAAACCCGCACTGTACGAACCGCTGATACCCGAGAGTGCACCTGATAGGGAGACCATAACCCCAATGCATAACCCCAATGCATTAGGCAGCAGTTTCATACGTCTGAAGGTGAATTATTCTCATTACAACTTGAGAACAGTATATTAGGATAACCCTGAAAGAGAGCTGCCGAGTGGAAATGCGCCAGAGTCCGAAAATTTTATATTGGAGAGGAAAAATGAAAACGGTGTTTGTGAGAATCATGGCCTTCATTGCGATAATTACTTCACCGGGAATCGCCTTTTCCGGGGAGGATGATACCTGGCAGTTTGACCTGGCTCCTTTATACATATGGGCCATTAACATAGACGGTGACATGGGGATCAGGGGCAGGACGGCGAGCGCCAGTCTCGACTTCAGTGATGTTTGGGACAAACTCGAGGGAAACTTTTCCCTGCGATTCAATGCGACATATCGTGAAAAGTTCGGCATTTTTGCTGATTATAATTATCTCGATCTCGGCAAGGAAAAAACGACCGCTGTAGGCAACATCGAAGCGAACTTTACGTCCGAGGTCCTCAACCTGGCCGGCACCTATCGTTTCCTCCATGGCCAGCACACACTGGATGGGATCGCGGGCATTCGCTCCACCAAACTTGATGCCGGTATCAGTCTCAGGGATCTCGCTATCAGCCTTGACGGAGACCATTCATGGGTGGACCCGATTGTTGGGCTTGGCTATAACTACCAGATATCGGATCGGTGGTCCTTACGATTGTATGGTGACATCGGTGGCTTCGGCGCAGCATCCGATTTTACCTGGCAGGCCTTGGGGTTAATAGATTATCAGCCTTGGAAAAATTTTGCCATTGTAGCTGGGTACCGTGCTCTTGGCACAAAGTATGAGACAGGCAGCGGCGCTGAGAAATTCACCTACGACACGACAATCTATGGACCAATCGTCGGTATCGATATTCGCTGGTGATTGGACTTTTTTCAGTATGTTATTCTTTATGATTATTGAGTAAAGGAGATCTTCATGAGCAATTTGGTCGTCGTTGGTTTTGATGATGAGAGCACCGCTTTTGCCATGCGCGCTGAGCTTATCAAAATGCAAAAGGATTATCTGATTGAGATGGAAGATGTCGTTGTCGTTACCAAGGACGAAAAGGACAAAGTCAAGTTGCACCAAGCGGTTAACCTGACCGCATCTGGAGCGGTAGGTGGAGGCTTCTGGGGCATGCTGATTGGCTTTCTCTTTCTTAACCCGCTTGCCGGGGCGGCAATTGGAGCTGGAGCAGGAGCGCTGGGCGGCAAATTCTCAGACATTGGTATTAATGATACATTCATGAAAGAACTGGGCGAGACTTTTACCCCTGGCAGCTCTGCTCTGTTTGTACTGGTTCGAAAATCAACTCCTGACAAAGTCCTTGATCGTTTGAAAGGATTCAAGGGCAAGGTATTGCAGACGTCACTTACCAAGGATAAGGAAGAAGATCTGCGCAAGGTGCTGGAAGGCTGAAAATCAAACGAGACGCTTCAGGCCGGCCCCAGGAGCAGGCTATCCGTGCTGCCGTCAGGCCAGGCGGCAGCACGGTGCCGGGAACGAGTTCCAGAAGCGGTGGCAGAGTACAGCTCCATACTTCTTTTGCTGGAGGAGCGATTCACTTCACAGGTTTGGCCGCCGGCAGTTTATACGCCCCATCCAACACCGATTTGCCCGGGCGGTAGATGCGCATCAAGAAGTTCCATCCTTCCGTGGTATCCAATCTGTTCGGCACCTCGCCGCAGGTTTCCAACGCTCCGAAATACACGGTAAATGTGCCGTCCTCGTTCAGCTTAACATTGGAGGAATTGATGATGTTGTTGTCGCTCTTCATGAATCCATCGTTGCCATAGATGGTGATGGACCAGAAAGCTTCGTTTTCCGGAACCTGATAGGTCGCCTGGTGGCAGATGCGGTGATCATGACCACCGCTGTAATTCAGGTACGTGGCGTCCCACTCAGGGAAAAGCCCCCACGCAGCGGCCGCCGCAATATGGCGGGTCGTTTCGTCCACATTGCCCCGCGGCCCCATCATTCCCTTCCAACTGCTGTATCGGTCCGACTCTTTTTCATACTGTTCCGTGAGAGCTTTCAGCGAACCGAGCTCCCAATTGAATTCCGGCAGCGGCTCGGCAGAGTTGGCCTGGATAACAAACTGATCCTGCAGCTTGTTGACCATGGCGATTTCGTTCTCGTCTTTGGGGTTGAACACCTGGATGCGCACCCCGACGCCCAGATATTTGGTGTCCCTGGACAGTTCGTGCGTGCCGGTGCTATAGATGACGAATGGACAATAATGATCGTTATCCACGAGATAGACCGACGCATATCGATCTTTCGGAAGCTCGGGAACGGTGATCGTTGCACCCTTCGTTGTGTCCACAGCGCCCATCGAGTAGAGCGTATCCCTGTTCATCCGAACGATATTCTGTGCATCCAGCGGCGTTGGACGGCGGAAATGATAGAACCTGTTCACTCCGCCAGCCATCTTGACGACAATGCCAAACTGCCGGTCGGTCTCGGCACGGATGTAGGTTTCAGGTGTGACCAGTGCGCTTGTCACTGTTTTTCTCCTTCAATGGTTTGGCAGCTGGCAGGGCTGGGCAGTCGAAAACGACCCAGGGGGTTCCCGCGCCCGTGCAGTGTCGATGGGTCAGGCGAGTCGTCTTATGGTGACTCCTGAATCACCAGATCTCCCGCTTTCGCCATGTACCTGATGATCCCCTCCTTTGAGAGGGGGACGTAGACACGGAGCAGGGCGACAAAGGGTGCCGGAGTGTCGAGGTCGCTCTCCTTGCCGGGCGAGTTGAAGTGGATGGTGCAGGAACCGTCTGCGTTCGGCGCCACCTCCGAGTTGCAGATCGACGCCTTGTCCCTGGCGATCCAGCCTTCCGCGTCGTAGGTGATGACCGACCAGAAGCCCCCCCGGCCCTCGTCGATCTCCGGCGGGGTGAACTTGAAGCTGGAGGGCAGCGCCTTGCCATTCTCGATCTTCGTCTGGTTCCGGATTATCGGTACATAGCCGGCGTGCGCGATCGCGAGGCCGCCCCAGCCGTACGCCGTCGCATAGAGGTGGAGCAGGGGGTCGGTGTCGTAGGGCGTGCCCATGCTCGCGCTCGTGTCGGAACCCGCCTTGCCCTCGTCGACGTCCTTGACCAGCGCCCGCCGCACTTTCTCCAGGGTCGCCGGATCCACCACGATGTCCGGGGAGGCGTAGGGAATCGCCGACTTCGCCTCGATCCTCGCCATGCGCTGCAACTTGAGGGTGGTCTTAAGACCGCCCTTTTCCTCCGGCAGCTTCCTGATGCGCATGTTCAGGTAGACGTAGCTGCCGTAGGTCACCCGGTCTGGAGTGATCGCGGCGCTCTCGCCGGGGTAGAGCACCTCGACGGTGTAGTTCTGCATGTCGAGGATCTGGATGATGTGGTAGTTGTCGCTCTTCGGAACGGAGATGGTCGCTCCTTCCCTGATGTCGACCACCGCGCTGGAGTAGATCACGTCCTGGTTCTCGCGGACGACCTGTTGCGTCTTGACATTGACCACGTCGTCCTGGTGGGCCCACTCGTTGACGGGGGCCTTTGCCAGGCTCCGCTTCATGTTGAAGTCGGTCTCTGACACTTTGTAAGCGACTTCCCACACCCCGAAGTCGGCGGGAGTGGTGTTCTGTAAAGGCTTCACCGTTGTACCTCCATGTCGTGAAATTGGAAAGAGACCAGTGAGAACTCAGCGAGACGTCCATGGTCGGTTTTCAGCGCCTGTGGCAGGGGCTGGTCCCGGGTCTCCCCCGAAACCGAAAAGATTGCCTCGACTCCTCCCGGGAGACCCAAAGGAAGCGAAACTGTCGGTGCGCTGATCGCAGATTCGACACATCCAGAACCGCTCGCCGAAATTCGGGACCTTGCCTTATTTTTTATCCTTCGCCGGTTCATCTATGATCTTTTGGGAATATTTCCGTTGTTGACCGAAAAATTTCAGCTGCACCACAAGACCTGTAATTGCCACGAGGACAAATGCAATAATTGTGAAAGAATCCAAAACCCTCGAACCGGGATAAAGCCAGGTACGTAATCCCCATGCCACGATCATTGCGCCGTTGAGCGCGCTGGCCACCATGACCATCGCATCCTTGGCGTATATGAAAACATACGAGCCGGCCAAGGCGCCCACCAGACCGATGAGCAATGGTGTATAAGTGGCTGAAGGCCACAGGGCCCCGACTATGACAGTAACCAGGCCATACCCAAGAATCGCTCCAGCAATGCCGATCATGACACTCCAGTACAGGTAAGCTGCGCTGGCGAACAAGAGCGCAAGGATGACCGCGACGATCAGGGCTGCTATCGGATAATCGGGCGCAACGACGGTGACTCCCACAATGTAGCCGACAATTCCTCCGTAAATCGGCAAGAAAATACGGAAAACGGGATAGCCAAACAGCGCAAAGCTTGCACCATATGCAATAGCCAATACACCTGCAAGTGAACTCGACATACATCTTTCTCCTTAGTCGTAAATCGTACAAGTTACTTTCAGGCTCAAATGCCAACCCGAAGACTGGCACATACACAACAGCACGTCTCGCCGGAGGAAACGACATTGCCGCTCGAGCCATTCACATTGCGCCGGCTATGTAGCGGTGTGGTTCTTCTCATCGGACCATTGCCGATGATGGCCCCAAGCTTAAGGCTCCCGGCGCAATTTGCTCCAATGCTCCACGTTTCATCCCTGATCAAGAAAGGTGCACGGGCGTGGGACCCGCTTTGCCGTCTCTGTTGTTTCCGGGCCGACCATGGCATTTCTTGCACTTGAGACTGCTGACGCAGAGACAAGGCGCAATGCGGTAGACTTTCTCAGGGCCTGCCTCCGCCTGCCCATCGGCCTGGGCCAGCAAGGTCATCACCTGTGTGGCAGATCGGCCCCGACGCACACCAACGAAGCGCCTTTAGTGCTCCAAGTCGTAGCTGGCCTTCATTCCCTTCATCACGGACTCCAACGCGCCCGGGGGCATCATATGGCTGCGATCGAGCACGCGGTCGAGCCGGCTCAGCGGATCCGCTTCCGATTGCGGGCGCGTGCCGAGCACGAAGGCGGCGAGTTCCTGCCGCGTGAGTGCGAGGTGCATCGGTGCCGCGACGTCCGCGTCGGTGATCACGAGCACGCCGTTGCGCAGCTCGAGCTGCCGGATGCGCGGGTCGCCTTCGATGGCGAGCGTTAACGTCTGGCGCAGTCCCTCGGCCTTGCGCGGATCGACGAGGTAGCGCACGAACTGCAGGTTCTCGTCCACGGGTGCGGCGACGAGCGCCTGCGCGGTGGGCGTGCCGAGGAAGCGACGGATCGCATCGATCGTCAGGGGCTGACCCTTGAACTGCATCCCGCCTTCGATCTGCAGCGCCTCCGTCAGGTACCAGCCGCGCGCGTTGGCCGATGAGGTGCGCTGACCGAGCTGACGCGCCGCCGCGGCCCGGAGCTGGCGCGCATCGGCGTTGTTTGCGTCGAGCTCCAGCAGCAGCGACGTCAGCCTGAGCGTCCACCGCCAGTTCGCGAGCCCGCCCTGAGCGTTGGCGCTCGCGGCGGCTTTCTGCACGGCGGCGGGGCCGCCCATCATCTGGACGGTACGCGCCGCTTCCTCGTTCCAGGACAGCGGGTTGATGTCGTAGACGTCGCCGCCGAACCAGCCCATCGTGCCGTTGAAGACCTGCCGGACGTGGCTCTCGACCTGGCCGTAATTTTCCCAATCGCCGCGCAGGTGATGCGGCATGTAGACCTCTTCGGCCGCTTGTCGACCGTCCCGGCCGTGCGCGATCAGGCGCAGGGTTTGATCGTGGATCAACTGGACCTGGTCGACAGCGCGCTGGACCGCGCCGCGCACGGCCTCTTTACCCTTGAGGGTGGGGCTGTTGAGGTCGAGCAGGATCTCTGCGTTCTTCGACTCGATCCAACGGGCGTCCTGGATGAACAACGCCGGGGTCCGATACGAACCGCCGCGCAACGAGTACACGTTGAAGATGCCGCCCGGCACCATAAAGTTGGTCACGAGCATCCGCTTGCTCGGAAAATAAAAGCCGACGCTATCGGCGGTGTCCGAGCGATTGGGAGCGACCTGCACCGCCTCACCAGCGACAACAACGTCCTGGACGCGGTCGTTCTCGAAGAGCCGGGTCGGCGGCTGGTAGCTGGATTCAGCCGTCAGTTTCTCCGGCGTGAAACCGAGCAAGTTGGGAAAGGCATCGGGACCGCTTGGTGGATGAAAGACGCCGAACTGGGCGGCCGCTCGGGCCTGGTAAGTGCCGCTCAGGACGCTGATGCCCGAGGAACGGCTACGGTTGCGGTCCAGATGCTCGTGTCCCCAGACCTCTGCGCCAGGGTCCAGCCACGCACCGATACCATTGGCATAGTGCCAGTGGGTGAGCAGGATCGCGGCCACCTTGACCTTGCGGCCGAGTGTTTTCTCCAGCATGGCGCGCATCTCGGTGGCGGCCGGCGTGTGGTCGCCGGTGTCAATGATGATCCAGCCTCCCGGAGCTTCGATCGCGTGGCTGGTGCCGATCCCCCAGCCGCGCATCGCATACACGCCGTCGGTGACCCGCTCAATGCGTTTCTTGTCGCCAATACCCCACTTTTCATTGGCGAGCAGCGCGGCCGGGGTCGTAATCGCACCGTTGGGTCCGACGGCGGTTACGCTGCGCAGCGACGGGCTGCTCCAGGACGGCGCCGGTTGCGCGGCGCGTCTCTCTGAGGCTGCGTCAGCGGCGTGGGCAAGGGAGCACGCTCCAAGCGCCAGCATGGCGACGACCCAAACGATCTTCAAAGTCTGATGTTGCATGATTTGGTTTCCTCTGTTCTCAACAAGATTACAATTTCACTTCCGTCCAGGCGAATGCCCAACCAGAAGCCCGGCACGTCCACGACAGCTCGTCTCGCCGGAGGAAACGACATTGCCGCTCGTGCATTCACATTGTGCCGACTATGCAGAGGTGTGGTTCTTCTCATCGGACCATTGCCGATGATGGCCCCAAGCTTAAGGCTCCCGGCGCAATTTGCTCCAATGCTCCAGGTTCCATCCCTGACCAAGAAGGGAGTAAGGGGGAGAGAACTCGAGTGAGTCAAAATAGTTATCGGACTGTCAAGAAGACAACCGCCGGGCAGATTATGCCGTCGCCGATTCATCTTCCTCCTGGAAGGCTGCCCTGAGCGCGTCCTCCTGCTCCTTGGAAAGGTTCGTGGTTACGATCTCGAACGTATGCTGTTTCATGGCATCGATGACCTTGTCCTTCGTTGCATCGGAGGTCATCAGGAACAGGGCGGAGGTTCCTTCGGTGATTTTTTTCCGGCAGTCCCGGATAAAGTCGTCGTTGATGCCCGCATCCGCCATGGAGCCGGACAATGCACCCATTGCCGCCCCGAGGGCCATTCCCAGCAGCGGAACGAAAAAGAGGATTCCAAAAAGCATGCCCCAAAACGCGCCTCCCAAAGCGCTGGCAGCGGCAATGTTGTGGAGTTGGCGGGTTTTTGGCTTTTTCTTGCCGGTCGGCCATGTCACCACGGCCGCATCGATCAGGTTGATCAAGTACTGGCGCGCCAGATCGTTGATTGTTGTCAAGGCTTTTTCCGCGCCGTCCGGGGTTTCGAATTTCAATACGGTAAATGTGGCCATGGCTTTTCTCCTTTGCTTTTGCTGGTTGAAAGTATCTCGCTGGTTGCCAACGTGGTGGCAGAAAATTCCTGCTTCAATAGGGGGTGCGGACCATTTTCCTCCTGCCGGCCGGAACTCCGCGGCGGGGAACAGACGCCGGCAGCGTCACAGGCGAGTTTGTTCCAAGTGTCGCTGTCATAAAATGATCTCCATTAAGAAGATCCCTCATCTTTTGTATTTCAAACCTTCTGCACTACGGGCACAGGAAACTTGCCAGCCTGGATTTCCTCGTCGCCGCCGTACATGCGGAGCACAAGGTAGAAGTTTTCATTGGGGACTGGCAGGAAGTTGGTGTCCTCCGCCTTGCCCCTGGTACCATGGCTCAGGCGGAGCGTGACGGTGCCATCGGGATTCAGCTTCACATGACGGTCACCCCGGCTGTGGCGGTTGAGATCGTTGGCGATCATCAGCTTGGTCTTCGAACCGTAGGCGGTCACCGACCAGAACTGGGAGACTGGGGGCGGGGTGAAGGTGATCGTGTAATCATTCTCGCCGTTCAGGATGTCGCCGTTCTGGTCCTTGATCATCTGCAGGTAGGAGGCCTCTTCAGGCGGAGCGCCCCACTGGCCGATATAGACGCCAGCCTGGAACACCAGGCGGTCAGCATTTCCGAGACGTTCGCGCGTGCCCAGTGATTCGCTGGCGTTGGTGAGTGTGGGGAGTATTTCCTTGAGACGTGTCAGCATGTGCTGCTCGCTGATCTCCGCGGCGGCCACCTGCTCAGGGGTGAAGTCCGCTTTGCCCGCGCCGATGCCGGACGCCTCCAGCCCCTTGAGCCAATGGGCGTCTGCGCTGGCCATGGTGCCGTCCGCCAGCACGAAGTTTACGCGCTCCAGCCAGGAGTTGCCCTCGGCGGGCACGAACTTTCGTATCTTGGGTTTCGGCCCGGCTTGCCCGAGGAACTCGGACAGAGTCCGAATGTTCCAATCGTCCACATAGGTCAGAGCCTTCTTCTCATCCTCCACGCCAGTCGCCATCACTCTTCCCATCAATTTGATGAAGTTGCTTTCGACGCGGACGACTTCGGTGATGCCGTCCGGAACTTCGCCTTGCCAGGTTTGGTTTGAAAACATGAAGCGGCCGCCCTTGGGGCCGCGTGTCCGCTTGCCAAAGAGGCTGGTGGTGTAGTGGCCCATGTCCATGGTGTGAAGCACCCAGTAGCGGCCGTCATCGTGGTCGGGTACCGAGACGATCACCGGTTCGGCGGCGACATCCAGCCAGCCCATCAGATGCAGGGTATCGTTGTTGATGGTCACGTGCGCCGTGTATTGGTCGTCGGCGAGGTGACGGATGATTTGAAAGCGGTTGGCCGGATAATCCGGTTCCACCAACGTCTTGAAGAGATGCTTATACGCCTTGTCGATGCCGTAGGCATACAAGTATGCGCGGTCGGAGACGGCTTGGAGTTCGGGTGATACTTTGTGAGTTTGCATTTTCGGTTTCTCCTTGACGCTTGGTCGATGGTGTTCAGCCCGGCGATGGCGAAGACATCACGAGTTGCGCGGTCGTTCCAATCGGTCGTTGTACTGCGTCTTCCCCCGAGTTTCAGTCACGGTCGGCGCACGAGCACGGCAGATCTCGTTTCGGTTCCTAAAGTTTTTCGATGGCCGGCGGGAGCCATGTGCCATTGACGAGCTGCTCGTCAGGCCAGTAGGCTCGAATCGTCGTCGCGAATGCACCGGTTGGCGCAGGCAACCAGTTGGACACGAGATCGTCAGAAGGCCTGTCCTTTTGAATATAGATCGTCAGTGAACCGTCGGCCGCAAATTGCAGCATCTTGTTCTTGGTGCCTAGCGAATAGCGTTTCAGGTCGTTCATGTTGAAGAAGTGCTGGTCGTCATACATGGTGAGCGACCAGAACCCGCGAACTGGCGGCAGCGAGCCCTTTCCGAAAGTGAGCTTGTAGCGGTTTCCGCCGCTGAGCCGCTCGCCGGCTGCGTCGCGATACTGGTAGAAATAGACGGTCTCCTCGGTCCTGTTGACGAAAATGTTCGACTTGGCCATGGCCAGCCGGGTGAGGTAATCGGTGCCGAAGGCCGCGCCGTTGAAACCACGCGTCCAGTTGCCCGGTAGCAGCACGCCGACGTTGCTGAAGTAGAACAACTCGTCCACCAGCTCTGTTTCGGTCCGTGTCGCAGCCTCAACCATGGCCGCCTTCACGGCGGCGTCGGTCGCCGCCGCGGCGAGCAGCGCCCGCATCTGCGCATAGAGCGCCTCTTCGCCGGGCAGCGCCGGGACCTCGTCCAGTACCGTGCCGAGCTGGTCGAAAAATGTCGCCGGCTCGACCCATTTCATCTCGCCACGTCCCCCGGCAGGCGCGGGCACGCTGGGGATCTTCTTCCAGTCGGTGATCTTCATGTGCCCGTCGAACGCCGCGAGCGGATAAATGGTGACCTGGCTGATGATCTGCTGGATCGCCTCGCGGTCCTGCGCCGTGTCATCCATGAACACGCGCGGAACGATCACCCCCATGGAGGTGGAGAGCCTGAAGACGCCCGCGATGCCGGCCGGGACTGCACCGCTCCACCCCGCATCCGCGATGAGATAAAAGCCGGGCGCGGTGCCGTATTGCCGACCGATTTCGGCAACCTCGTCCGTGCGTTGGTCATACAGCGCATAAACCCAGAAGCGGTCGCCGAAATCCGGGACCTGCACGACGACAGGGGACTCGCCGGGCGAGACGATTCCAAATCCGTAGACCACGTCCTGATTGGGATGAGCAACGACGCGCTGGAGCGCGTCGACGTAGTCCGAATACATGCCGAGATGGTTCGGCGGCGCCATCGGCGCGCCGCCGACGTAGGATACGCTCGGAACTTTGCGGAAGACCTCGCGACGATTGTGCATGTTGACCAGCGGCCAGCCCCAGATATATGCCATTCTGGCGACCACGCCGGCATATGCGGGATGCATGACTGTTCCCGGCTGCGGGCCGGTCGGCGGATGCTCTACCCCGCGCGGGGGCATGGCGGCTTCATGTGGGATTGTCATTTCATTGCTCCTTGGTTGGTGAGTTCGATGTCACCAGGTTTCCACGACTTGTCGAACCACGGCTCGAGCGGCCCGTAGAGCCGCACCAGGACCGACCAGCTCTTGCCGGGCATGGTCTGCACCCAGTTGCCCTCCTTGCCGGCGGGTGCGGCTGGCGCGAACCAGACGGTGTAGGACCCGTCCGGGTTGGCCTTCAGGTCCGGGCTCAGGCTGTCGACGCCGGCGTCCTTCTGGTCGGTCTCCAACAGGCCCCGGTGCTGACCGGAGTAGACGACGAAGGACCAGAATTCCTTGGCGGGGACGGGCGCCGGCAGCGTCACGCGGTAGGTCTTGCCGCCGTCGAGGTATTGTCCCTTTGCGTCGTGGGCCGTGAAAGCGTAGGCCGACCCTTGACCCACCGCGGATTGGGCCATGGCCGGGGTGACGCCCGTGGCCATGTAGTGCATGAAGGTCCGGTAGTCGAGCATGAGTTCGCCGTTGTTCATGAACTCGTGGTTGCCGCCGACGAAGGCGGTGTACCACTGCCGGTCCTCGTAGAAGTAGGGTTCCCGGCTGCGCGGGCGGAAGCTCAGGGCCCGTGCCGTCGCATTGCCGACGGCGGCGGCTTCGGTGAGGATGTGCTTCATGCGCGCGTCGGGAGCAAAGGGCTTGCCTTTCTTGATACCGATCGAGGCCCACAATCCGACCAGCTCGGGGTTGAACGCATCGGCCGGCTCGTACTGAACCACGGCATTCAACTCCTCGTAGAACGAGACGTCATTGGCGTGGATGGTGTTGTACTGCAGCCCGCTCAGGTCCACGAAGTGCGGCTCGCGCGGATTCGCCGCCCCTTGCAGCGGGTACAGACGCCAGTGCTTCTTGACATGGGCGGCCGTCTTCGCGAGGTCCCCATCGATCACAAAGGCGCGCATCAACAGCCAGTTGCGGTAGGAGCGCGTCGGTACGAGGTGATAGTCGTCCGGAACCTCGCCTTCGTGGCCAGGCGGCAGGAACAGGTACTTGCCGCCCTGGCCGCGGTCGGGACCGGTGAAGCCGACGTCGGTGACCCAGCGGAAGTAGGCGTCGTCAACAGGCCCGAGGACCGCGGGCGGGACCTCCAGGACGGTTGGCCCGTGCTCGACGTTGATCTCCGCGATGCAGTAGACGGTCGTGGTATTCGGGGTCAGCCACAGGGATCGCGCATCGAGCAGCCGCTCGGTGATGCCCATGCTGAAGGTGGCCATCCCCGCTTCCTTCATGCCCTGGAGCATGGCATGGATCGAGGCCGCCGGACACCCGGTCAGGAAGGTCTCCACACCCCGCGCGAAGTCGAGCTGATCGTAGATCTTGCGCACAGTTTCCTCCGAAGGCATCCCATCGAAGAACTCCAGCCGTCCGAGCCGGGAGGTTTCGACGACGTCCGGAGTCCGGATCGACGCGGGGACCCTTGCCGCGTATTTCGGGCTGCTGCTTTGGTCATTCCGACTCTTTCTGCTCATATTAGGCTCCTGATACAAGAGGGTTTCTCTGCTTTCGTTGTGTAGAGACCTTCATCGACTTTCATACTTTCACGATGTCGTCGGGTCTCCAGGTCTGGTCGAAGAAGGGCTCCAGCGGGCCGTACAGACGGATGTAAGTAAACCAACCTTTACCCGGAACGGTCCTGACCCAGTTCTTTTCTTTTCCAGCGGGTGCTACCGGACCAAAGAAGACATCGAAAGAACCGTCATCGTTCTGTTGAGGCCCGTCAAAGCTATTGAGGCTGGGCTTGGGCATGCCGTTTTGCAGCAACGAGCGCGTCCTGGGGTCGTATAGCGTCACCGACCAGAAGTTGTTGATCGGAATATTCGGCGGCAGGTGCAGCTTGTAGGTTTGGCCGCCATCCAGATAATCGCCATGAGCATCGACATAGGCAGCCAGGTACTGAGACCCGGCGCCCACGATTTTGTTGACCATAGCCGGGGTCACGCAAATAGCGGTGAAGTGCCAGAGCGTTCTGGCATCCAGGTTGCGGACGCCGTTCTTCAAGAATTCATGGCTGCCGCCCACAATGGCATATTCCCAGTTGCGGTCCGGATACACCCTTGCTTACGGTTCGCGCTATTGATAGGCAATCTCCCGGGCCATGCCAAAAACTGTTTTGGCGGCGGT
>CAYYWK010000022.1:0-13732 GCA_964475345.1 uncultured Desulfobulbus sp. | reverse complement strand
CCCGTCTCCTCTGAACATCAGAGAATCTTCAACCTAAAAAACAAGTGACCTGTGCGCACCCTCACCTGAGAGGGACATCGGGATGGTACTGCAGAATCCACATTACATGTGAGAATCTATACTAACTAGGAATCGTTTGCAAGTGTATTCTCACCCTCAGCAAATTTCTCATCAAAACCCAACACGATCCTGACCTTCATCCTGCATACTGGCCACCCTGACCATAGGCGTGTCCATACCAATGAAGAACTATCTCAGATCATTCGAATACTTTCGCGCAACGGCGATCACCGCCATCGTCATCGGCCACTGTTACGGCATCAGCGGCTGGGTGATCGACACCTTCGGCGAACGCCTCCTGGCGAACATGATCAGCGGCGGGACTCATCTCTTCGTCTTCATTTCGGGCTTTCTGTTCCATCACGTCTTTTTCCCGCGCTTCCAATTCCGGGATTTCATCTGGAAAAAGATCAAAAACGTCTACGCCCCCTTCCTGTTTCTCTCACTGTTCGGCATCGCCCACTCCCTCCTTATCCGCGGTCCCTTCCCCGAATACTACTTCGGCCCCGGCCCGACAGCCTTCGACCGGCTCATCCGCCCCGCCCTGCTCTATCTTTGTCATGGCGGGTTCTTCGCCTACTGGTACATCCCCTTCATCATGTGTATCTTCCTGCTCTCACCGTTCTTCCTCCGCTATATCCGTGCAGGCCTGCCGGCACGGCTTGCCATTTTCGTCATCCTTCTGTGCGTCTCGCTTTTTCTGGGGCGCCCGCCGGACAACCTCAACACCCTGCACTCCGTCGTCTTCTTCGTTCCCGTCTACCTGTTCGGTATACTCTGTTCGATGGAACAGCAATGGCTGTATGCCCGGCTCTCGCCCCACTCCTGGTCGATACTGGCCGCCGCCATTGCTCTGGCGGCGGTTCAGGCACTTTTCTTTCTGAGTTCCGGCGACATCCAGAAACCACCCTTCGTTCTGGCCGGCATCGATATCAACCTGCTGCAGAAACTTGCGCTGAGCCTCTTTCTGATGCTCTTCCTGCACCGCTACGAAGATGTAGAGGTCCCGCTGCTGAAAACCCTGGCGGCATCGAGTTTTGCAATCTATTTCCTGCACGGCTGGTTCATCTGGGCCATCTCTCTGCTCCAGAGCCGCTACCACCAGTTCTACGGAGCGCACCTGCTGCTGCTCCTCACCCCCCTGGTGATGGTCGCCTCCTACTGCCTCGCCCGACTGATCAGATGGGCGTTTCCCGGACACAGCCGGCTGCTGATAGGCTGGTGAAGATGGCATCCCATCCTTTTCGGAAAAAACAACAAACCAACTCCAACCCCAATCCTAACACCCAGCTAAAGAAGAGCCGGTATTCCTAAACCCGATCGGATTATCCGAACCGTCCGTTAACCCGTCATCCACCAACCGAAGACAAGGAGTTACCCATGCGCAAGAAACTGTCCCTGCTCGCCCTGACCATGATCACCGGAGCCGTCGTCCTGCCCCAGGTCACTAGCGCCGCTGACGAGGAATTACTGGTTTCCACCAACGACCCGATGGCCGCCTTCCTCGAAACCCGCGCCTATGCCGCAAAGATGGGCGCCACCGCCGAATTCCGCAAGATGGAGGGCGTGGCCTACGACAAGGTCAACAACAAGATCTACATCGCGATGAGTTCCATCGACAAGACGATGAGCGACGACAAGGGGGATATCAAGCTGCCGGAGAACAAGTGCGGCATAGTTTATGAAGCCCAGCTCGACGCCGGGATGAACATCAGCACGATGGTGCCGGTCGTCGCCGGCAAGATGGTCGACAAGGATGCCAAATCGGCGTACGGCTCCGGCTTCGCCGATGTCTGCGACGTCGACAAGGTGGCCAACCCCGACGGCCTGTACGTCGACGGCAAGGGCAACCTGTGGATCTCCGAGGACACCGACCAGCACACCAACAACATGCTGTGGAAATGGGACGGCAAGACCCTCAGCCGCTTCGCCACCGCCCCCACCGGCGCCGAGATCACCGGCATCATGGTCAATGCCCAGGACGATGTCTTCTTCAACATCCAGCATCCCTCGGCGATGAGCAAATACCCTTACAACCGCGGCGTAGTCGGCGTGGTCAACGGTTTCAAGGCCTCCGACAGCTTCACCCCGGTGCCGGTGCCCAAGGGCGATGATGTCTTCGACGTCAAGGTCGCCGCCGGCAGCTACCAGGTGCTGGCCCGGGTCGGCGAGCCGATCCCCGGCGAACTTTCCGGCAACCGCTACGGTCAGGTAAACAGCGTCTCCGGCAAGCTGATGGAAGTCTGCAACCACCCGGACGGCAACATGTTCCTGCCGATCACCGGATCCGGCGACGAGGCCTACCTCTACACCAACTACGAATGCCGCCCCGGCGCGATCGGCAAGATCTACATGAAACGCAACGGTAAGGGCTGGGACGTCGTCGACGGCGAGAACGTCAATTTCGACTCCGTCAACGGCACCTGGAACAACTGCAACGCCTACGCCACCCCCTGGAACACCGGCCTGTCCAGCGAGGAGTACGAGCCGGTTGCCGCCAAGTCCGGCTGGCAGGAGAACCTCAAGGCAATGACCGCCTATCTCGGTCAGCAGGCCAACCCCTATGATTACGGCTTCCCGGTCGAACTGATCCCGGACCAGGAAGGCGAATCGGCGACCACCAAGGTCGTCAAGCATTACGCGATGGGCCGCCTCAGCTACGAGATGTCGGCCGTCATGGGCGACCAGAAGACCGCCTACAGCGGCGACGACGGCTCGGCCGTCATCCTCAGTAAGTTCGTCGCCGACGAGCCGGCCAACCTCTCCGCCGGCACCCTCTATGCCGCCAAGATCAGCCAGAACAAGGACGAGAGCCTGGGCATCGAGTGGATAGAACTGGGCCGCAGCACCGACGCCGACGTCTATGAGGCGATCCGCAACGTCAAACTGAACTGAGAAGTGTCTGCCGTTCCGGCCGGAAGGGCTCCCCTGCGCAGGGAATCCTCCGGCCGACCTCCTTCCTCCACCAGCCGACAACCATGCCTGTTCCAGAAATCACCACTTCCACCGCCAAACCAGATCCCCAGCGCCGCCGCCTGCTGGCCTGGCTGTGGCAGCTGCCCCTGGCCGCCGTCCTCCTGCAGGCCCTCGGGATGATCGTCTCCTTCGCCCTGCCCCGCAAGACCGCGGGCAGCCACGGCACCGTCATCGACCTCGGACCGCTGGCCGAACTGCCGGCCGGCGGCTCCCCCCCGCTGCATTACAGCCGTGGCCGCTTCTGGCTGGTCAACGACCAGGACGGGGCCGTGGCCCTTTCCCACACCTGCAGCCACCTCGACTGCCTGTTCACCTGGGACCAGGAAAACGGCCGATTCGTCTGTCCCTGTCACGGTTCCCAGTTCGACAGGCAGGGCCTGGTCCTGAACGGGCCTGCCACCCGCGCCCTTGACCGCTACCCGCTGCAGATCGTCTCTGCCGAGGGGAAGATCCTGGCAGGCAGCGACGAGCAGGGCAACCCCCTGCCACTCCCCGCCCCCCCTCCGGCGCCCGCCGCAGGCAAAGGCGAGCAAGCCACACCTGCGCCGGCAGCCCCCGGGCAGCAGCCACGTCTCGCCGTCGACACGGGAAGGCGCATCATTTCCGGCACAACCACCGCATAAGCGCAGGCGATGTATCATCAGGACAGCGCATCACCCGCCCCGGAACCTCAAACCACCCCCGACAGGCTACCCGCCGGCCGCGGCCGCGACAGTTTTTTCCTGCATCTTCGACCACGAAAATACCCGGCGGAGAGCATCCGCTTCCGCCATACCCTCCATCTCGGATTCTGGGCGACGTTTCTGCTGGCCCTCGAGACCCTGACCGGCATCCTGCTGATGGTCTATTACGTTCCGACCCCCGAAGGAGCCTACGCCTCGCTGCAGCGGCTGCTGACCGCCGTTCCCTTCGGCGGCCTCTGCCGGGACCTGCACCGCCTCGGCGGCGATCTGCTGCTCATTGCCGCAGTTCTCCATCTGCTGCGGGTCGTCCGCAGCGGATCCTACACCGGTCCCCGCCGTTTCACCTGGGTCACCGGTATCATGCTCCTGCTCATGGTACTGGCCCTGGCCTTCAGCGGCTACCTGCTGCCCTGGGACCAGCTGTCCTACTGGGCCGTGACGGTGGGCACCAGCCTGCTCACCGCCATCCCGCTTTTTGGCGACAAGGTGCAGATGCTGCTGCGCGGCGGCAGCGAGATCGGCGGCGACGGCCTGCTCCGCTTCTATGCCCTGCACGTGGTGGTGCTGCCGGTGCTTGCCCTGCTGCTGTTTGCCGTCCACTACTACCGGCTGGCCCGGCTGCACGGTGTCTCCCAGCCCGCAGACGCCCAGGCCGGCAAAGGGAATGCACAGCAGTCCCTTTCGCTGCTGCCGGAGATGGTCCAGCGTGAGCTGCTGCTGATCATATCCGCCGCCCTGGCCCTGCTGGTGGCCGTCAGTTGTGTCTACGACGCGCCCCTCGGCCTGCCTGCCGATCCCCGGCAGACGCCCGGCCACACCACCGCGCCGTGGTTCTTCCTGTGGATCCAGGGCCTGCTGACCCTGGGCCCGCCTCTGTTGACCGGTATCCTGCTGCCCGCAACGCTCCTCCTCGTCACGGCGCTGTTCCCCTATATCCTCAGGGACGAGGCAGCCGGGAGAAGGACGCAACGGAACATCTTCATGACAGCCGTCGCCATCCTGGTGGTCATGACGACCTTCAGCCTGATCGGGGACCGGCGGATGCTGCCTGCAGCGGCAGGGCCCGAAGCCCTGCTCGATAGCATCGTTGCCGCCGGAACCGGCCCACTGACCGCCGTGGACTACGCTGACCTGCGCAGCGGCGTCTACCCGCTGCCGGGCCGCAAGCCTCCTGCACCTGCGGCGCTGGCCGGGGCGCTAAGAGGGATCGAGGAAGGGATGCAGCGCATCCGCGATGCCGGCGCCTGCATCGAGTTGAGCGGCATACTGATCATCGAACCGCTGCAGGAGAAGATGAAACGCGCCATCATCAGGCTGTCCTGCAAAAACGGCGATGCTGCCAGGACCAGCCATGAGCGGATGCTCTTTGTTGCCGGTCGCCAGGCCGACCCCACCGATCTGGCGAAAGGGGCGCAATGATGCCCTCCTCCCGGCTACGGCTAGCTTCCTGTGCGGCACTGCTTTTTCTCGCCATGACGGGTCTGTGGCTGCTGGAGAACCGCCAGATGGACGCCCGGGCGGATCAGCAGCGTCGGCAGACCGCCGAGATCGGCGCCTTTCTTTACGAACAGCACTGCCGAACCTGCCATGGGGCGAGAGGTGAAGGAGTCGGCCAGCTCGGCCCTGCCCTGGCCGATCGCCATTTCTTCACGGACAGGCTCCGCGAAGTCGGCTGGCTGGCCGATCTCAGCGAATATGTGACCGCCACGACCGGCTCCGGCAGGATGATGGCCACCCGCCCCCTCTATGCCGGCGACGGCAGGACCTCGGTCATGCCGCCCTGGCACCAGGATCACGGCGGCCCCCTGCGGAGTGATGAAATCGCCGCGCTCGGCGCCTTCGTCATCGGCTGGCAGGCAACCGCACTCGGCAAGGTTGCTCTTCAGGAGATCGTCATGCCGCCACCCGACCTCTCCGACAGGCAGACCATCCAGGCCGGTGAGGCCGTCTTCAGCACGCACTGCGCCTCCTGCCATCAAATCGACGCCCGGGGCAGCAACAAACCAGGGCCGTCACTTGCCGCCATCGGCCTCGATGCCGGCAGCCGGGTCCCCGGACTTACGGCGGTCGACTACCTCCGCCAGTCGGTGCTGATCCCGGCAGCCCACATCGCCGAAGGCCCGGCCCCGCAGGTAGGACAGGGGCATGGATGCGGGGCGGTCCTGAGCGAGGAGCAGCTGCAGACCATCGTCGCTTTCCTCCTTCAGTGTCAGGACAGGCCTGCCGGGCCATGAAAGAGCTGCCGTTCGTCCTGTGCATCCTGTTGCTGGCGCTGCCGGGGACTTCCGCGGCAGACCTCTTCGCCGACAACCCGCTGGCCCATGGCGCCTGGCTGTTCAAGGCCCACTGCAGCCGCTGCCACGGCCCATATGACAGGCAGCGGCCGGCGGAGGACTATGACGACCATGACGAGCTCCGCGCCGCGGTGGCAACCGATGGCTGCAGGATCAAGTGGCTGCGCAGCGCCGGCGGCACTCTCAGTCCCAGCGAGATCGAAGCCGTCGCCGGCTACATGACGGCCTGGGAACAGCGGGGGGCCGAGCCCGAGTTGCCTCCCCTGCCGGATCTGCCGGCTGCTAAAGCTCCATCCACCCCAGCCCAGTCTCCCGGGCAAGATGCCCCTGTCGCCACGCCATCACCGGGACAGGCGCAGGCCTCCCTCAGCCCGGCGCTGACCAGCCTCGTCGAATCGAACCCGGTGGCCCGGGGGGCCTGGCTCTATACCGCCAACTGCTACCGCTGCCATCTCTCCTACGCCAGCTCCAGGATGGGTCGTAACATGCAGCCGGCGCAGCTGCGCAAGATCATCGAGATGGGCAAGACCTCCACCCAGATGACCGGCTTCAGCCTGCTGGCCGGCGGCAGGTTGAAGAACTCCGATATCGACTCCGTCACCCGCTATATCGAGACCTGGGAACAGGTCGACGCCCCGCTGGCGATCGCCCCCGAGCTGCTGGTACCGCCGGCCGTCGACCCATCCGCCCTCCGCCCCACGGGACTGCCCCGCTTCCCGAAGGTCGCGGGCGACCCTTCCCGGGGGGGCACGGTCTTCGCCGCTCTCTGCAGCCGCTGCCACGGGGCGGATCGGCAGGGCCTGGTGGGCCGGCGCCTGCTGCCCCCCTGGCCCAGCCTACGTCCCGACCTGCTGCTCAAATCGTCAATCAAGAGCGGCGTTCCCGGCTCGTTGATGCGGAACTTCGGCACCAGCGGCACCCTTTCCCCGAAAGAGGTCGACGACCTCGTCTCCTTTCTGCTCAATGACACCGGAAGACCTTCCATAACACAAACAATTCATAACCATAACAGCATAATAACAGCCAAATGACCAAACCGTAACAGAGCCGCGCTACGATGCCGCAAGATCACCGCAACAAGGAGAACATCTATGCACACCATGCGGTTCCGCAGCATCTGGATATCGGACACCCACCTCGGCGGCAAGAACGTCAGAAATACCGAACTTCACCATTTCCTGGCCACGGTCGAATCGGACTACCTCTACCTGGTCGGCGACATCCTCGACCTCTGGAAACTCAAGCGCAACTGGCACTGGCCGGCCACCAACACCGCCATCGTCAACCTGATCCTGCGCAAGGCCGAACAGGGGACGCAGGTCTTCTACCTGCCGGGCAACCACGACGCCATGCTGCGCGACTACTGCGGCAGCCAGTTCAACGGCATCCGGATCTGCCACGAAACCATCCACACCGCCGCCGACGGCGGCCGCTTCCTGGTCCTGCACGGCGACCGCTTCGACTGCGTGATCCAGAACAGCGAATGGCTGGCCAATCTCGGCAGCGTCATCTACGACTCCCTGCTGGTCCTCAACCGCTGGTACAACAAGCTGAGGCGCCTCGCCGGCCGAGACTATTTCTCGATCTCGGCCTGGCTCAAGCACAAGTGCAAGAAGGCCGTCAACTACATGGGCGATTTCGAAGAGACCCTGGTGACAGAAATTCACCGGCAGCAGGTCGACGGTGTTATCTGCGGCCATATCCACCGCGCCGACCTCAAGTCCATCGGCAAGCTGCTCTACAGCAATTCCGGCGACTGGGTGGAAAGCTGCACCGCACTCGCTGAAAACCACAACGGCACCCTCGGTCTGATCAACTGGCTGGAACACCAGCCGGCAACCTCCACGACAAGAGCTTCCGAATATGCACACGATCGCTATCGTGACAGATGCCTGGCACCCACAAATTAACGGCGTCGTCACCACCCTCGGCCACACGGTCAAGGCACTGCAGGCGCTCGGCCACCGGGTCGAGGTGATCAATCCCGGCCAGTTCCGGTCCTTCCCCTGCCCGAGCTACCCGGAGATTTCCCTTGCCCCGGCAACGCCGGCAACGCTCTCCCGCCGACTCGACGACATCGATCCCGATTCGGTCCACATCGCCACCGAAGGACCGCTGGGCTGGGCCGCCCGCGCCGCCTGCCTGCGCCGGGGCTTCCCGTTCACAACCTCCTATCATACCCGCTTCCCCGAATACGTGCGGCTGCGCCTGCCGGTACCGCTGTCCTTGTCCTACACGGTAATGCGGACCTTCCACCGGCCCTCCCGCCGTGTCATGGCGGCGACCCCGGACCTGAAGGCCGAGTTGGAGGGCAGGGGTTTTGCCAACGTCGCCCTGTGGTCCCGCGGTGTCGACACCGCGCTGTTCAAGCCCGGACCGAAGGACTTTTTCGACCTGCCACGCCCGATCTTTCTCTACATGGGCCGGGTGGCGGTGGAGAAGAACATCGAGGCCTTCCTCGCCCTCGATCTGCCGGGCAGCAAGGTGGTGGTCGGCGATGGCCCGTCGCGGCCCGAACTGAGCCGCAAGTACCGGAACGCCCTGTTCTGCGGCATGCAGACCGGCGACGCCCTGGCCGCCCATGTCGCCGCCGCCGACGTCTTTGTCTTTCCCAGCCTCACCGACACCTTCGGGGTGGTCCTACTGGAGGCCATGGCCTGCGGGGTGCCGGTGGCGGCATACCCGGTGACCGGTCCGCAGAGCGTGGTCACCAGCGGCTACAACGGTTACCTCGACCGCGACCTGCGCCGGGCCGCCCTCAGCGCCCTGACCATTCCCGCCGAGCACTGCCGGGGATCGGCACTGCAGTCGTCGTGGGAAAAATGCAGCCGGCAGTTTTTCGCCAACCTGGCGATCAGCGACAAATCGTTCGCTCACCATCACCTCACCGTTTTTTCACTGAAGCCGAACGGATTCCTGACGCGGCCACTGTAATATCCCCCCTGTTTGCCACAGCTTCTCCTCTTCCCTAGCCCCGGGCGGTTCACCGCCCGGGGCTAGGAAAACCTTCCGCCAGCGGGGCACAACAATGGGACAGATCCTGGCCGAGCAATTGACACTGGGCTACAGCCGCAAGAGAGTCATCGAGGACATCGACCTCACCATCAGAAAGGGCGAATTCCTGAGCATCATCGGCCCTTCCGGGGTTGGCAAGTCGACCCTGCTGATGGCCCTGAACGCCACCACTGCAATCATCGAAGGCAGCCTGCAGGTCCTCGGCACCGATCTCGGATCGATCCGCAACCAGCAGTTGAAGGCGCTCCGGGCGCGGATCGGCGTCATCTTCCAGGGCTACAACCTGGTGGCCCGGCTGAGCGTCCTCGACAACATCGCCAGCGGCATGCTGCACCGCAAGCCGCTGCTGCCCGCTTTGATCCGCCATTACAGCGACGAACAGTACGACGAGATCTATGAATACATGAAGGTGGTCGGCATCGAGCAGGAGGCCCTTTCCCGCTGCGACCGGCTGTCCGGCGGTCAGAAGCAGCGGGTGGCGATCGCCCGGGCCATCGCCCAGCGGCCCGAGATCATCCTCGCCGACGAACCGATCTCCTCGCTCGACCCGGTCAGCGCCCGCCGGGTCATGGAAACCCTGCGCAACGCCAACGAGAAATACGGCATAACCATCGTCTCCAACCTCCATCAGCTCGACTACGCCGGCGAATTCTGCAGCCGGGTGATCGGCCTCAACGGCGGCCGGATCGTCTACGACGGGCCTCCGGAAGAACTCTGTCCCTCGATAATCTCGCTGATCTACCACAAGGAACAGCCGGAAGGGTCGACCGCCAACTGCCTCTGTGCCCCATTTGTTCCCGCCTCAGTCCAGGCATCCGTCTGCCAGGCCTGATCGTGATACTGCCGCTTTCAATCGACATCCACCATCACCACCAAAAGGAGAACCACATGAAATCGCTATTCTGCAAAGGCTTCGTCACCCTGGCCCTTTCCCTTGCTCTGCCGATGGCCGCCATGGCCGCCCCGCCGGCCGACTGGCCGAAGGAGTTGAAACTGGGCCTGATCCCCACCGAGTCTTCCGACAACATCACCGAGCGCTTCGACAACCTGGTGCAGCACCTGCAAAAGGAACTGGAGCTGCCGATCACCACCCAGGTTGCCTCCGACTATGCCGGCGTCATCACCGCCATGCAGTTCAAGCATATCGATCTTGCCTACTTCGGACCCAAATCCTATGTCGAGGCTGCTGACCGCGCCGGTGCCGAGGCGCTGGTGATGGAGGTTTCCGAGGACGGCAGCAAGGGCTATCACGGCGTGATCATCACCAAGAAGGATTCCCCGATCAAGAGCATGGAAGATGCCAAGGGCAAGGTCTGGGCCTTCACCGACCCCAACTCCACCAGCGGCACCCTCGTCCCCACTGTCTACTTCGTCAAGGAGATGAAGATCGACCCGGAGAAGTACTTCTCCAAGGTCATCTACTCCGGCAGCCACGAGGCCTCGATCCTGGCCATCAAGGGCGGCAAGATAGACATCGCCTCGACCAACGATCTCGATCTCGCCCGCGGCAACGGCAAGGGCTGGGAGACCGAGAAGGATTTCCAGATCCTCTGGACCTCGCCGCTGATCCCCGGTTCGCCGATGGCCTGTCGCAAGGACCTGCCTGAGTCGCTGAAGACCGCGATGAAGGAGGCCTTCCTCTCCTACAAGGACCAGGAGGGCTTGAAGATGCTTAAGCTGCAGGGCTACGTCGCCACCGACGATGCCACCTACAACCCGATCCGTGAGCAGATCGAGGTCAAGAAGCAGCTGGCCGCAAAATAGGACTACCCCCGGCAGCCGGTGCCCAGGCGCTCCGGCTGCCAACCTTTCTTGAAATCTTTCTTGAGCATATCGATGCATATCGACGAGATTAAGCGCCGGACCAACCCCTTCCAGCCCTACAACATCATGGTCGCAGGCGTCAGCCTGACCGTGCTGGCCTGGTGCTGGAACTCGACGGAGATGAGTCTCGGCGGCCTGTGGGAGGGCTGGGGCAACATGGTGACCTATATCACCGGCACCCCTGACCTGGCCGACAGCGGCTTCTTCCCGCCGGACCTCAGCGGCAGCAAGCTCCAGAAGTACCTGCTGTCGATGCTGGAGACGGTGCAGATGGCGGTGCTGGCGCTGATCCTGTCGATCATGATCGCCTTTCCGCTGTCGTTCTTCGCCTCGCGCAACACGCTGGACATCATCATCCCTGGCAAAGGCCGGCATTCCCGCTGGCTGAAGAACGCCATCTACATGACGGTGCGTTTCTTCGCCAACCTCAGCCGCTCCATCAATGAGGTGATCTGGGCCCTGCTCTTCGTCTCGGCGGTCGGCCTGGGGCCGATGCCCGGTATCCTGGCGCTCGGCGTCCACACCTCCGGGGTGCTGATCAAGCTCTTTTCGGAAGGCATCGAGACCGCCCAGCAGGAACCCATCGACGCCCTGACCGCCACCGGCGCAGGCTTCATCAAGGTCATCTGCTACGCCGTGATCCCCCAGATCACCCCATTCTTCGTGTCGATGAGCCTCTACCGCCTGGAGTCGGACGTCCGCTCAGCCACCATCCTCGGCTTCACCGGGGCGGGCGGAATCGGCATCTACCTCTTCGACAAGCTGCGCAGCTACGAAAACCACGACGTCACCACCATCCTGATCATCATCGTCATCACGGTGGCGATCATCGACCGGATCAGCGCCGCCATCCGCAGCCGCTACACCTGATACCACCCGCTCAGCAGGCAGACGACAATGAAAACCGATATTCACGAGGCCACCCAGGCAGACCTCGGCGATCTTCTCGACCTCTATCGCCAGCTTGGCGAGGACGACGGCGAGGTGCTCGACCTTGGCGAGGCCCAGCGCATCTTCAAGCGCATCCAGAGCTACCCCGACTACCACCTGTATCTGGCCCGCGACGAGGACGAGCGGGCAGTTGGCACTTTTGCCCTGTTGATCATGGACAATCTCGGTCACTGCGGCGCCAGATCGGCGGTCATCGAGGATGTGGTCGTGGCCGCGGACTGCCGGGGCTGCGGCATCGGCAGCGATATGATGGCCTTTGCGGTAATGCTCTGCCGTGCCGGAGGCTGCTACAAGATCACCCTTTCGAGCAACCACAACCGCATCAGAGCCCATCGGTTCTACGAAGAACTCGGATTTACCCGGCACGGTCACAGCTTCCTGCTGAACCTTTCCGCGGGCCCGCCGAACCATGAAACGAACCGGCTGCGACCGGCAGAAGGACAGCCCACCACCGACTATCCAGGAGACAGGCCATGATCAACAACGACCCGACGCTGTGCATCGCCGAGATGGACGATACCGGACTCGAACAGCTCTTTTCCCTCTTCGCCGAGGCCGAAGTGACGGTCAAGATGCCGCCGCGCACCGGTCTTCTGATGATGCGGATGCAGGACAGCTTCGCCACCGAGCTGAACCTGGGCGAGGTCCTGGTGACCGAGGCGCGCGTGAGCTTGCGGCAGAGCGATGGCTACGCCATGGTCACCGGCGAGGAACCGCGCCGGGCGCTGGCACGGGCGCTGGCCGACGCGGCGCTCCGCTGCCCGGACGCAGGTGACCTCCGGCAACGCCTGAGCGCTCTTCTTGAGCTGGAAACAGAGCGGCAGAATGCTCAGACAACCAGGGAAACCGCCATGATCGCCGCGACCCGAGTGAGTTTCGATCTGATGCCGGGGGCATGAACATGGATTCAATCAGCATCATACGCGACCACCTGACCTTCAGGGTCCTGCTGAAGGCGATGAGCCGGCCGGGTAGGGTCTACCCCCTGCCCGACTTCCCCGCCGGCCTGCCGGCAGCGGCCGGCCTGCTCCGTTGCCTGCTCGACAACGAGACCAGCCTCGCGGTGATCGGCGACAGCGAACTGGACAGCTTCCTGCCCGCTCACCTGGGATGTCATTCCACGGCGCCCGAGGAGGCCGATTTCGTCCTTGTCGGGCGAGGGGTAAAGAGAGGCTGCCAGGACCTGACCCTGCGCTGCGGCAGCCTGGAATACCCCGACCGGGGGGCGACCGTCGTCTATCTGGTCGATGAACTGGCCGAGGGCGGCGGCAGCCTGTCCCTGGCCGGACCGGGCATCGACGGCGGCATCTCGCTGGATATCGGCGGGCTCGACGGTGACGCCCTGCGCCACCTGCAGCGGCTCAACAGCAACTACCCGCTCGGGGTGGATGCGATATTCCTCGACCGGCAGGGCCGCGTTGCCTGCGTGCCGCGCTCGTCAAGGATCGGGGTGAACTGACATGGGATACGTAGCTGTCAAGGGTGGCAACGAAGCGATCGAAGCGGCTTGTCGGCTGTTTGCCCACGAACGGAGCAAGGGGGCGTCTTCGCCGCTGGCAACAGGACAGATCCGCGACCAGCTCTACCTGGCGATCGACCGGGTGATGGGCGAAGGCGGCCTCTACGCACCGGAACTGGCGGCCCTGGCCTTCAAGCAGGCCGCAGGCGACACCTTCGAGGCCGCCTTCATGCTCAGGGCCTACCGGGCCACCCAGCAACGGCTGGGGTACTCGCTACCGTTCGACACCTCGCGGATGCGGGTGATACGCCGGATCTCCTCGGCCTTCAAGGACATCCCCGGCGGCCAGATACTCGGCGCCACCAGCGACTACACCCTGCGCCTGCTCGATTTCGAACTCCTCGAAGACGACGCCGCCCGCCGCAGGGCCTTCGTCGAACACCTGCAGGCGGACCTCCCGGAAGCAGCCC
>CAYYWK010000021.1:0-13859 GCA_964475345.1 uncultured Desulfobulbus sp. | reverse complement strand
GTGATCGCCCCCGAAGATCTGCCGTCCCACGCCCGGTCGACGATGGACGGCTTTGCCGTCTTTGCCGCCGACACCTTCGGGGCCAGCGAATCGATGCCCGCCTACCTCGCCATCTCCGGCGAGATCGGCATGGGACAGGCTCCCACAGAAACCGTCACCGCCGGGACCTGCCTGCGCATCCCGACCGGCGGGATGCTGCCCGAGGGCGCCGACGCGGTCGTGATGTTCGAACACACCATCCCGGTGGACGACAGGCTGGTCGAAGTGGTCAAGGGGGTTGGCGCCGGCAGCAACATCATCGGCCCTGGCGAAGACATTGCCCGCGGCCGGGTGGCACTGCCGGCCGGCCATCTGCTCCGTCCCCAGGACCTCGGCCTGCTCGCCGGCCTTGGTATCGCCGATGTCGCGGTCACCCGCAGGATCAGGGTCGGCATCGTCTCCACCGGCGATGAAATCGTCCCCTACACCGAGCCCCCATCCCCCGGCAAAATACGCAACATCAACACTATCGCCCTCGGCGGCCAGGTCAGAAGGGCCAGCGGCCTCGTCCGCGACTACGGGATCGTCGCCGACCGCCGGGAGACGTTCCTGCCCCTGCTCACCGAAGCCGTCGCCGAAAACGACCTCGTCCTCTTCTCAGGCGGCAGTTCGGTCGGCACCCGCGATCTCGGCGAGGAAGCCATCGCCGCTCTCGGCCCCCCCGGCATCCTGGTGCACGGGGTCGCCCTGAAACCCGGGAAACCGGTCATTATCGGACTCAGCGGCAGCAAGCCGGTGTTCGGCCTGCCCGGCCACCCGGTATCGGCGATGGTCTGCTTCGACCTCTTCGTCAGACCTGCCATTGACCGCCTTGCCGGCCGGATCGCCGATCCGCTGCCGGAAGAGTCGATCATCGCCCGCCTCGACCGCAACATCAACTCTGCCCCCGGCCGCCGCGACATCGTCCGGGTCAGGCTGCGGCGCGAAGGCGGGAACTGGGCTGCCGAGCCCGTACTCGGCAAATCCGGCGCCATCTCGTCGCTGTCACGGGCACACGGATACTTCATCATCCCTGAGAGCAGCCAGGGAGTCAACCAGGATACGCTCATTTCAGTCCATCTCTATATATGAAACGCAATATCTACCTCGACAACAAGCCGCTCGCCGAAGCGCGCACGATCTGGAACGCCGCACTCGCCGAATCCGGCTTTCTGAACCGCAGGCCTGAAGAGAGGCTCGCCGTCGACCTCTGCCTCGGCCGGGTTCTCTCCCGACCGGTCTTCGCCCTCAGGTCATCGCCCTCCTACAATGCCGCGGCGATGGACGGGATCGCGGTGCACTTCCTCGACCTCGCCAACGCCAGCGAGGGCAACCCGGTGCGCCTCGACCGCAAGCGCTTCGTCCCGGTGAACACCGGCAACGCCATCCCGGAAAGCTGCAACGCGGTGATGATGATCGAGGACGTCCACTATGTCGGCGACGACGAGGTGGAGCTGATCCAGCCGGCCACTCCGTGGCAGCATGTCCGGACCATCGGCGAGGACATCGTCGCCACCGAACTGATCCTCCCGGAAGGCCACATGGTGCGGCCGATCGACCAGGGCGCGATGCTGGCCACCGGCGTCACCGAGGTCTTTGTGCAGCGGCCGCCAAAGGCGATCGCCATCCCCACCGGCAGCGAACTCATTCAGCCCGGACAGATCGGCCAGCCCGGCCAGATCATCGAGTTCAACTCGCGGATCCTCGCCGGCTACCTCAACGAC
Source organism: uncultured Desulfobulbus sp. (assembly GCA_964475345.1). Taxonomy (GTDB): domain Bacteria; phylum Desulfobacterota; class Desulfobulbia; order Desulfobulbales; family Desulfocapsaceae; genus Desulfoprunum. Next base: position 12,117 of record CAYYWK010000021.1, on the reverse strand, counting down.
TGGGGAGCCGCCGCCAGCCGCGGCACCCCGGTTCCCGACGACCCTGACAGGCTGCGGGAGGCGATCCTGGCCGCCGTCACCACCAACGACATCGTCGTCCTCAACGCCGGCGCCTCGGCCGGCACCCGCGACTACACCTCCCAGGTGCTGTCAGAGATCGGCCGGGTCATCGTCCATGGGGTGGCGATCAAGCCCGGCAAGCCGGTGATCCTGGCGATGGTCGGGACCGTGCCAGTCATCGGTCTGCCCGGTTACCCGGTGTCGGCGGTGCTCACCATGCGGCTCTTCCTCCGCGACATGATCGATGCCTTCCTGGGCCGCGAAAAATCCGACCCGCCTGCCATCGAAGCCACGGTCTCCCGGCCGGTTCACTCGAAAATGGGGGTCGACGAGTTCGTCCGGGTGACGCTCGGCCGGGTCGGTGACAACCTGATGGCCACCCCGGTCGGCAAGGGCGCGGGGGCGGTGATGTCGCTGGTCCGGGCCGACGGCCTGCTGACCATCGGTGCCGGCAAGGAAGGCATCGGCGCCGGCGAGAAGGTGCACATCGAACTGCTCCGGCCCCAGGCCGAGGTCGATGCCACGCTGGTCTGCATCGGCAGCCACGACAATATCATCGACCTGCTGGCCAACCAGCTCCACACCCAGCGGCCGCTGATCCGCATCTCCAGCGCCCACGTCGGTTCGATGGGCGGCATAATGGCCATCAGACGCGGCGAGGCCCACCTCGCCGGCACCCATCTGCTCGACGAGGCCACCGGCGAGTACAACGTCTCCTTCATCAGGCGCTTTCTTCGCGACGTGCCGCTGCAGCTGATCAACCTCTGCTACCGCGAACAGGGGCTGCTGGTGGCCAGAGGCAACCCGAAGAACAGCCGGGGCTTCGCCGACATTGCCGAAAACGGCTACCTGTTCATCAACCGCCAGGGCGGAGCCGGCACCCGGCTTCTCACCGACAAATGCCTGACCGACCTGAAAATCGGCCGCGAACGGATCCAGGGCTACCAGCGCGAGGAGTACACCCACATGAGCGTCGCTGCGGCTATCGCCAGTGGCAGCGCCGACACCGGCATGGGCATCCGCGCCGCCGCGGTCGCCCTCGACCTCGATTTCGTGCCGGTGGCAGAGGAGCGCTACGACCTGATCGTCCCGAAGAGATTCATGGAAGACACCAAGATCGTCAGCATCCTCGAACTGATCCGCACCAACCAGGCATTTCGGGAACGCATCGTCGCCCTCGGCGGATACGAACTGCGCGATTGCGGCAAAGTCATGCACGAGCAGTACTGACAGATTCATGTCAACCAACGGTATTTTCCGCCCCGCAAGGGGTGCACTCATCCCGACACCAAGGAGGACCAAATGACTGAAAAGATTTTCCGCGTGAATATGACCACCCGCATCACCAGTGTAGAGGACGTCCCGGCCGCCTGGGCCGGCCACGGCGGTCGCGGCCTGACCTCGACCATCGTCGCCGCCGAGGTCGAACCGACCTGCCACCCCCTCGGTCCGAAGAACAAGCTGGTCTTCGCCCCGGGTCTGCTCTCCGGCACGGTCGCCGCCAACTCCGGCCGTCTGTCAGCCGGAGCCAAGAGCCCGCTGACCGGCACCATCAAAGAGGCCAACGCCGGCGGCCTCGCCGCCCAGTATCTGGCTCGCTGCGGCTGCAAGGCCCTGATCATCGAAGGGCAGCCCGAGGGTGATGCCTGGTACGGCCTGACCGTCACTCCCGATGGCGTCACCATCAGCGAAGAGAAGGAACTGATCGGAAAGGGCAACTTTGCAGTCGCCGAAACTCTCGGCCAGAGATGTCCCGGCATGGGCGTGATCACCATCGGTCCCGCCGGTGAGATGAAGATGGCCGCCGCCAACATCTCGATCAAGGACCCCGATGGCGGAATGCGCTCCAACGGCCGCGGCGGCCTTGGCGCCGTGATGGGGTCGAAGCATGTCAAATTCGTCGCCATCGACCCGAAGGACGGCAAGGTCGCCATCGCCAATCCCGACAAGTTCAAGGAAGCCAACCGCGCCTTCGCCAAGGCCCTGGTTGACCATCCCGTCTCCAAGGCTCTCGGCCAGTATGGCACCAACGTCCTGGTCAACATCATCAACGAGTCGGGCGGCCTGCCGACCAGAAACTTCACCCTCGGCCAGTTCGCCGGCCACGAGAAGATCTCCGGCGAAACGATGCACGACACCATCGTCGCCCGCGGCGGCAAACCCAAGCACAACTGCCATCCCGGCTGCGTCATCCAGTGTTCGCAGGTCTACAACGACGCCACCGGCAAGAAGATCACCTCCGGTTTCGAATACGAGTCGATCTGGGCGATGGGCGCCGACTGCTGCGTCGACAACCTCGACCATATCGCCGAGGCCGACCGGTTGATGGACGACATCGGCATCGACTCGATCGAAACCTCGGTGGCGATGGCTGTGGCGATGGAAGCGGGCGTGCTGTCGTTCGGCGGCGGCGCCAGGGTCTGCCAAATCCTCAAGGATGAGGTCGGTAAGGGCACGGCGCTGGGCCGGATCATCGGCAACGGTGCCGGTTCGGTCGGTCGGGCCTACGGTGTCACCCGGGTGCCGGTCGTCAAGAACCAGGGCATCCCGGCATACGATCCGCGTGCGATCAAGGGGATCGGCATCACCTATGCCACTTCGACCCAGGGTGCCGATCACACCATGGGCTACACCATCGCCACCAACATCCTTGGCGTCGGTGGCAAGGTCGATCCGCTGACCAAGGAAGGGCAGGTCGAGCTGTCCCGCAACCTGCAGATCGCCACCGCCGCGATCGACTCCACCGGCATGTGCCTGTTCATTGCCTTTGCAGCCCTTGACGACACGACCTGCCTGCCGGCGCTGATCGACCTGATCAACGCCCGTTTCGGCATAGCACTTACCGGCGACGACGTGGTCAGTCTCGGCAAGTACATCCTTAAAACCGAACGGGCCTTCAATCAGGCAGCAGGATTCAGCGAGGTCGACGACCGCCTGCCGGAGTTCTTCTATACCGAGCCCATAGCGCCGCACAACGTGGTTTTCGACTTCACCGGCAAGGAGATCGACACCTTCTGGGATTTCTAGGCCGCTGATTATTGGCAACTCAATCCTTCAATGTACTCTCATTGACGGCAGTGGTGGCCGTAAAGGAAAGGATACATAATGATTTTTTTTCTTAACGGCCACTAAATGCTGGTCACGGTCAAGCTCTTTGCCTTCTTCCGCGACGGTCGCTTCAAGGAGGAAGGCAGGGAGTATCCACACGGGACAACGGTCGGCGACATCGTCGACAGCCTCGGCATTGTTCGCGACGAGGTCGGGGTGGTGCTGATCAACTCGCGTCAGGCCGGACTGGAGGCGGTGGTTGCCGAAAACGACGGCGTGGCGATCTTCCCGGTCATCGGCGGCGGCTGAGATGGAAAGCCTCGACGAATTCCTCCGCCGCCGCAGCCGCGACGGCACCGTCAACCTGACCACCGCCCGCGGCGGGGCCCGGGTCTTCTCCCTGTCACTTGCCGAAATCGAGGGGCGGGCGATGCAGCTTGGCCTGATGCCGCTCAGGTTCCTGCGCAACGGGCTGAGCTGCGACGACCAGTTCCTCCTGTTCCGGGCCAGGGTGGCGGTCATCGGCTGCGGCGGACTGGGAGGTGCGTCATCGGCCCTGCTCGCCCGGCTCGGTGTCGGCTTCCTGCGCCTGGTCGACCCGGATGTCTTCGAAGAGCACAACCTCAACCGGCAGCAGTTCGCCACCGTCGACACCCTCGGCCAACGCAAGGTCCAGGCGGCCCGGGAGGCCCTGGCGGTGATTAACCCGGCTGCCGATATCGATGCGGTCTGCGGCCGCTGGCGTCGTGAGCATCTCGAGGATATCGCGGTCGCGGTGGACGGCCTCGACTCGGCAGGCGAACGCCGGGAACTAGGCAAAGCCTGCCGCTCACTGAAACTGCCGCTGATCCATGGCGCGGTCCGCCAATGGTACGGCCAGGCTGCACTGGTCGACAGCGACAGCGACCCCTTCCCCCTGCTTTACCCTGGAAATGCAATTGCCGATCCGGCAATCCCCGAGGTCATCGCCCCGACCGTGGCGATGATCGCCTCCATCCAGGCGGCCGAGTGCGCCAGACTGCTGCTCGGCCGTCCGTCCCCGCTCGCCGGCCACTGGCTGAGCTGCAATCTTCACGACAATGACTTCGACCTGATCGCTTTCCGCTGATTCAACACCTCACTCCTCATCCATAGAATACATGGTATCCTGATCCCCCCTTCCATCCAGTACCGAAACACCGTTCTGACAACCACCTGATACTGCATTCACAACCAATTCCCTGGCTGCAGAAATTTGCGGCGGAGGCAAGAGGCACTCGTGGGCAGGAGACATTTCCTGCCTTCCCTGCCGCATCCGGCCCGTTGCAGACTGATTTGGACATTCCGGTAAATACAGGTAGAATGAAAAGAAGATGTTCTTCCACAACGGGATTTTTTTTCCATGGCACCCTGTGCCTGTCTTCTCTGCACCCGGGAGGGCGTTAATGGCAAACGGCGTTTCTCGGAAAGGCATCGTGGTCGCGGTATTTGCCGGCGCAGCCGTTCTTGCCGGCCTCATCCTGTTCCAGCTCAGACCTGCCAGTCCGCTGGAGATCGGTTTTGTTGGTGGAATTTCAGGAAAAATCGCCGACCTGGGCATCGACTGCCGGCGGGGAACGGAAATCGCCGTGGAGCGAACCAACCGTGTCGGGGGTATCAACGGTCGCCCGGTCAAACTGATCGCCCTGGACGACGCCCAGGATGAGAACAAGGCCAGGGAAGCCGTGCAGACCCTGCTCACCAGGAATTTGCCCGCCATTATCGGCCATACGACCAGCGCGATGACCATGGCTACCCTGCCGCTGGTCAATGCCAGTTCGACCCTGCTGGTCAGCCCGACCTCCTCGACGCCGCTGCTGCGAGATATCGACGATAACCTCATCCGCTCCTGCGCCGTTTCCACCGATGCCGCCAACCTGATGGCCAGGTACCTGCGCGAGGAGAAAAAGGTCTCCTCCGTCGGCATCATCTACGACCTCGCCAACAAAGCCTACACCGAGATGTGGTACAAGGCCTTCAGTGAGAGTTTCCGCGAGCTCGGCGGAAGCCTGGCCGAACCGCTGACGTTCTCCTCCGGTCCCGACATCGCGCTGCTGCCGCTGATCGAGCGGATGCGGCAGCAGCCCATCGAGAGCCTGGTGATCGTCGCCAATTCGGTGGACGCCGCCCTGCTCTGCCAGCAGGTCCGTAAATCCGGCTGGCAGATCCCGCTGGCGCTGGCGGACTGGGCTGCCACCGAGCAGCTCATCAGCCTCGGCGGCAAGGCTGTCGAAGGGGCGGTGATCTCCCAGTACTTCAACAGGAAGAGCACTGCGCCTGACTACCTCGATTTCAAAAGGGAATTTGCACGGGCCTACAAAAGCGAGCCCGGATTCGGCGCTCTCCATGCCTACAACGCCACGATGATGGTGCTCCGCTCCCTCGCCGAGAAGCAGGACGGCGAGACGCTGAAACGGACCATTCTCCGTATCTCCCTTTTCAAAGGTCTCCAGGACGATATCGTCATCAACCGCTTCGGTGACTCCAATCACCCCACCTACATGGGCGTTATCGAGAACGGCACATTCAGGATCTTCGAGGAGTATCGATGAGGGGGACCAGGTCGCTGCGTCAGTCGCTGCTCACCGCCTATATCCTCGTCAGCCTGCTGCCGCTGGCCTGTATCGCGCTGTTCATCCTGCTGTTCATCATCGAGAACGTCAGGGATCAGTTCATGGTCAGGATCGGCCTGCTCTCCCAGGGGATCCGCGGGCAGATCCAACTCTTCCTCGACCAGCCGCTGACCTCGCTCAATACCATCGGCTCGATCGTTGCCCATTCCGATCCTGACTCGGACACCGTGACGACGATCCTCAACACCCACAGCCATGACTCCCTGTACTTCGAATCGATCTACCTGCTCAGTGCCTCGGGGAAGGTCGTCAATGCCGGCCTCCCGACAACCCGTGAGCATTACCGCCAGGATCTTCTCGGTATCGACTTCGCCCATCGCCATGAGTTCAGGACAGTGCTTGAGTCAGGCCGTCCGCAATGGTCCGACACCTTCCTGTCGCTTTCCAGCGGCAAGATCAGCCTGACCCTCTATGTACCCTGCGGCGAACGGGTCCTGGCCGCCGACATCAACCTCAGCTCGCTCGCTCAGTTGATCAACCGGCTGAGCATTGCCGAGGTGGTCACCATGCTCATCGACCGCAACGGGGCAGTGATGTTCCATCCAGACCCCGGCCTTGTCGGCGGGAGCACCATGGTCAACGATATCGGACTGGTCGCAGACGCGCTGTCCGGAGCCGAGGAGATCGGCCGATTCGAATTCATGGGGACATCCTTCCTCGGCGCCACCAGCATAATCGAGCCGACTGGCTGGGTGGCATTGATCGCCGAACCGACCCACCACCTGCGCTCCTCGCTGCTGGTACCGCTGTTGATCTTCGCAAGCGGCATCTGCAGCGCCGCAATTCTCTCCCTCTATCTGGCCCTGCTGCAGTCCGGGCGGCTTTCCCGTCCCCTGATGGAGATCACCACCGCCAGCAGCGTCATCGCCCGCGGTGACTATTCGCATACCCTACCCCGCAGCGGGCTGGCGGAGATGTCGCAGCTCTCTGACAGCATCAGCCATATGGCGGCGGCTATCCGCAAACGGGAAGAGGAACTGAGAGACAACGAACTGAAATACCGGGAACTGGTCGAGAATACCAGCAACCTCGTCCTGTGCCTGGAGAGCGACCTCCGCATATCCTATGCCAATCACACCATCCAACGGCTCACCGGGATCTCCGCGGCAGAGGTCGTCGGCCGCAGGCTGTCGGACTTCATCGCCGCCGGCGACTGGGCGGAAATCGCCGGGAACATCGCCGACTGGGCGGCCCGCCGTCTGCCCAGCGAGTCCGTACCCTGCCGGACCATCAACATGCACTACTCGGACAGCGGGCAGCTCAGCGACCTCAGTGTCATCGGCCATGACATCACCATCCGCCATCAGGTCGAACAGCAGCAGAAGGAAATTGAGCGCCAGCGGCAGCAGTCGCAGAAGATGGAACTTCTCGGCCTGATGGCCGGCGGCGTGGCCCATGATCTCAACAATATCCTCGCCGGTATCATCAACTACCCGGAACTGATGCTGCTGAAGATGGAACCTGACAATCCGCTGCGGCCCCAGCTCGAATCGATCAGGAAATCGGGGGAGCGGGCGGCGGCGGTCGTTGCCGACCTGTTGACCGTCGCCCGTGATTCGGCGGCGGTCTTCGAGGTGGTCGACCTCAACAGCATCATCGCCGGCTATATCCGTGCTCCGGAGTTTGAAAAACTCAGGGAACTCCATCCGCAGGTCAGTTTCGTCTTCACCCCAGCCCCCAGGCTGCGGTTCTGCGCCTGCTCACGGTCGCATATCGAAAAAACGCTGATGAACCTGGTCATCAACGCCTTCGAGGCGATCACCACGGTCGGAGAGGTGGCAGTCAGTACGGCAAATATTGACAGTGAGGCCATCGCCGCCGTCACCGACACCCTCAATCCCGGCGACTATGCCGCCGTAACTGTCAGAGACAGCGGCACCGGCATCTCGAAAGAGGATAGAATCAGAATCTTCGAACCCTTCTTTTCAAAGAAGGGACTTGGCCGCAGCGGCACGGGGCTCGGGCTGACCGTCGCCTGGAATTCCGTCAGGGAACACGGTGGCACCATTCTCGTTGACAGCGACGCCCACGGGACAGTGTTCACCGTGATCCTGCCGGCGACCGACGCCGAGCCCGAAACCGATGCATGGCCAGGTGAAGCCGCCGATATCCGTGGCATGGGCGAACACATTCTGGTGGTGGATGACGAGGAATCGCTGCGGGATATCGCCGCCGGCATGCTGACGCATCTTGGATATCAGGTATCGATCGCCGCAAGCGGCGAGGAGGCCGTGACCTTTCTTGAGGCCCGCCATGTGGATCTGGTCCTTCTGGATATGCAGATGGCCCCCGGCATCAGCGGCCGGGAGACCTTTGCCCGGATCAGGGAGCGGCAGCCCCGGCAGAAAGCGCTGATCGCCAGCGGTTTCTCGACCGGCCGCGACGTCGAACTCACCCTGCAGCTCGGTGCAGGTGCCTTCATCAAGAAACCCTATAGCATGCTTGAGCTGGGCCGCGTCGTGCGGGATGTGCTGCAGGAAGAAACCGCCTGAGGTACGGCCGAGGAAGATTTCCGCATCGGGCGGGGCCGGCCAGGAAAAACGTCCCTTGACCTCATGAACCGTTGTCACCCTCCGGTCGTCCGGCAGCCGCGCCCAGGCGGCGTTGGATATGGAAAGCACGCACCAGGCCGATTCAATGCCTGTAGCTCCACCCGTAATCGTTGTGGTAGACCATCAGTCTCGACATGCCGCCATCGACGGTGATGTTCTGCCCGGTGATGAATCCGCTCCGTTGATCGCAGAGGAACATGACGGCATGCACGATGTCGGCCGGCAGACCCACCCGGCCCACCGGGTGCTGACACATGTCGGCGGTTTCGCTGACGCTTCCTGCGGTATCGATCCAGCCCGGGGAGACGCAGTTCACCCGCGCCCTGCCAGCGAGGGTGACGGCCATCGCATGAGTCAGGGCGGCGATGCCGCCCTTGGCTGCGGAATAACTTTCGGTATCGGCCTGACTCATCAGCTGGCGGGTGGACGAGATATTGACGATACAGGCCGGCGTGGCGAAATGCTCCATGAACAGCTGCGTCAGCAGGAACGGAGCGGTGATCCCCACCCGCAGCACGTAATTGAAATCGTCGTACGGGCATGTTCGAAGCCCTCCCCGGGAGAGGCAGGCGTTGTTGACGAGATAGTCGATGCTGCCGTGATCGCCGATGACCTTGACTGCAAAGTCGCGGAGGACCTGTTCGTCGGCGATATCACCGACATAGTAGTCGTTGTCGAGGACGTCGATGGTGCAGACGGCAACGCCATCCGCTGCAAAGGCCTCGCAGATCGCCCGGCCGATGCCCCGTGCGCCCCCCGTGACTACCGCCACTCTCCGCCTGCCCATGTCCCGCCCTCCTGTGGTGCCGTTGCCGCACGGGATGCTCAACGTGCCATCGCCATTTTCGGCACATGCATCGCGAGGCCCCAGCTGTTAGTCTATGACCGCTTCTCCAGGATAAGTTCTGCCAGACTCCTTTTCGGCACGTAATGAACCCTTGCGGCATCGCGGTAATATCTGATCGAGCCGTCTTCCGGCAGGTCGACGACACGCACCTCCTCCACCGGCCTGCCTATCGCCAGAACAAGGCTGATCTCGACCTCGGGCGGCAGGAAGAAGTGGGCGCGCAGCTTCTCCCGGTCCAACGCCCCGATCATGCAGCCGCCCAGACCCTTTTCCACAGCCCCCAACAGCATGGTCTGGGCCATGATGCCCAGGTCGAATCTGGCGAACTCCCACTCTCTTGCGGTATTGACCATCACGATGTAGGCAGTCGGCCGTTCAGCCGGTTCCGGCCCGTCCCAGTCGCTGAGGTAGGCAGCCCACTTCAGGCTGGCGAAGATCGCCTCGTTATCGGCTGGGGCGGTGCTCAGGATGAACCGCAGAGGCTGCCTGTTTGCCGCCGACGGGCAGAACCTGGCCAGTTCCACCAGTTCCTCCAGGGTCTGCATCGAAACGGCGACGCCATGATCAAAGCGGCGATAGCTGCGACCGGACTGCACGAGATGCTTAAGCATACAACCTCCTTGATTCCTAAGATAACATGTTCTTTCGTACCAAAACCGACTGCGGCGCGCAGAGCCTGCCGTTTCTCAATGCCATGGGCATTGTTCTTCCCGCGAGAAAAAAATGAGCGTGCAAGCATTGCATTGCCGTGCGAGACGCGTGTCGAATCCGGACCAGAGCTCAACAAGCCGCGATCACCCTGGGCAGCGCTGCGGGAAGTCCGGTGACAACCTGCCCGCTCCTGACTGTCCGGTCGCCCTGAACGACGCAGGATCAACTTGATAAAAGGTAGCGCACAAACTACGTGGTAACGGTAGCATGAATTTGGCAATCAGCAACACGTGCAGCGCTTCACCTTACACCCAGGCCAGACTGCAGCTGTTGAAATTTGATTAACCAGGTACGCGTGTTTATCTCGCCTTGCACTGCAACTCGTCGGTCTCACCGTTTTCCGTATTCAGCCAGCTGACGTTGATCTCGTTGGCTGTCTTCCGAAGGCTGACGTTCTGCCCCTCAAAGTACCCCTCGTTCGCGGCGCCCACCTGCCACAGCGTCACGGTGCGATCCCCACGCTCCAGCCGAACGGTGGCAGGGTCGGTCTCGAAAAAGTTCGCCACAACCTCGTTGGCCGGATTGTTCTGACAGGCATAGGACACCGTCTTCGGCGGCTGCAGGCGCCAGAGCGCCTGCAGCTCAGAAGTGCGAATCCGGTATCGGGCAGCGACGCATCCCTCTACCGTGTCCACGGTCCAGGTCGCTGTAATCCATGTCTGCTGCCCTTTCGCCTTCCAGCAGTCGTTGCGGCCCTTGATCCAGCCCCGCTGCTCGGCGCGCAACTGCTTCGCCATGTCGCCGGTGGCCATTGCCGCCGCTTCCTTGTAGACCTTGTCAAGTTTGCGGTCAAGCACCGCCAGCGATGCGTCGCTGCAGATCAGCTTTTCCACCTCTCCCTGGGCCTTTGTGCAGTCGAAGGCTGGCCCCTGTGCATGAACAGCAGCAGGAAGGCCAAGGACGCAGGCACCGAGAGCCAGGACGACGAACAGGGTTCTCTTCATGACACTTTTCTCCTCAGATCTTGTGTGATGATGGACGGCTGATCCCGCATGCTCTTGGCGTTGAGTCACAGTATTGATCAGGTGGTGTTGAATATATCGCCATATCAGGCTCCATGGACACCTTCGCTCCGAGCCACACGCCAGAGCAGGAGTACGGCGATGAGGACGGGCAGACCTTTCAGCGGGAAATACAGGTAAATCAGCATGCCGTGGGTCAGCCAGCCAAGAAGCGGCGAATTCCAGAAAAAATGCTGTGACCAGGCAACGATGAGCGCCACCGCAGCAACAAAAATCCGTTGCGCCAGGGGAGTATCGTGTCGTACCACAAAGTAGCCGACACCGAACGACGCAACCGCGGTATAGGCCGCATGGCTCGAGAGTCCGCAAAATATTCCGCGCACCAGCATCATCTGCGCGACCGGCTCGAACTGGTTTGCATTCGGATAATTCAGGGCACCGTTGATGGTGTAGGAAAAATCCTCGACCACCTGGAAGCCAAGCCCGATCATAGCGCCCAGCGCAATGACCGAGGAGATGCTGCGGAAACGACCGGGAGCGACCAGCACCAGAAGTATCACTCCAAGCAGTTTGAGTGGCTCCTCGTCGGAAGGACCGGCGATGGCCGGTCCCCAGTGTTGGGTAAATTCTGCCCCGAAGAGTTTGGCGAGAATGCCGAACACCGCCTGATTGGCCGGCAAGGCTAAATAGACGGCGCCGAGCCCACCCCATGCGAACGCCATAATGAAGGCCGAGGTGGTCTGGCCTCGGAAAACACCCATGAAGCTGAACAGCAGGAGCAAAGGCAGGGTGTACAGCGCCCAGGCGACCATGCCGAGCGAGACGGAAACAGGCATGACGGTCCATCCGTTCATCGTCATGGCAGCGATTGCGCGAACTCCGGCGACCAGCGCCAGGCAAAAGAGCCAGAAGGCGGCGCGACTGGGCTGTAACAGCGGGACCATCGTCGATTGACAGGGAGAAGGTGTGGCATTCATTTGACTTCCCGGTATTGGAGACTATCGAAGACGGATTGGGCGTCGAGCACTGCAGTATCGCCTTGGCCGGGGATACTGCGAACGCGGACCGCGAAGCCAACTTTCCCCCCGGGCAGAGCCGACACCCACACTCGACCGTCAGCGTGTTCACCGAAAATCGCATAGGTGGTACCTGAGAATACACCTGCTGCGTAAAAATGGGTTGTGATTCCAAGGACATGAAGGTTTTGCAATGCTTCGAAAAGGGTACGCGTGCGTTCGATCAGTTCGGCCTCTGTGTCGGTCCAGGGGAATGCCGTGGCGACCAGC
>CAYYWK010000020.1:0-14155 GCA_964475345.1 uncultured Desulfobulbus sp. | reverse complement strand
AGGCCGGAGTTGAGGTCGGCGTCGATGGCCATCTGCTTGCCGGGCATGGCGTCCAGGGTGAAGCGGGCGGCCACCTCGGCGACCCGGCCGGCACCCTTGGTGATGACCATGAAGTTGATGATCACCAGGATGATGAAGATGACCACCCCGATGACGTAGTTGCCGCCGACCACGAACTGGCCGAAGGACTGGATCACCGCCCCGGCGGCGGCAGGACCTTCGTCGCCGTGGAGCAGGATCAGCCGGGTCGAAGCGACGTTGAGGCCGAGCCGGAAGAGGGTGGTGGTGAGCAACAGGGAAGGGAAGATCGAAAACTCGACGGCCTTGACGATATAGAGGCTGATGATCAGAATCAGCAGACCGATGGTGATGTTGGCGGCCAGGAACAGGTCGAGCAGGATCGGCGGGATGGGGATGATCATGATCAGCAGGATCGCCACCAGGCCCACCGCGGCAATGATATCGCTGCGGCCCAGCAGATCCTGGATGCGATCCCGGGTGAACATGCCCTGCAGTTGTGCCAGTTCCATTGCCTGCTATCGGTTCTTGAGTGAATAGACGTGGGCGAGAATCTCGGCGACCGCCCGGAACAGCTCCTCCGGAATGGTCGCCCCCAGATCAAGTTTATGCAATAATCGCGCCACTGGCGGGTTCTCGACCAGCGGCACATCGTGCTCGCGGGCGATCTCGCGGATCTTCATCGCGATGTGGTCGGCACCCTTGGCAACGATCACCGGGGCTTCCATCTCTGTCGAATCATAGCGGATGGCCACCGAGATATGGGTCGGGTTGGTGATGACCACGTCGGCTCTGGGAACTTCAGCCATCATCCGCTTTCTCGCCATCTGCTGCTGGATGGCGCGGATCTGCGCCTTGATGTGCGGGTCGCCCTCGGTTTCCTTGAATTCCTCTTTCAATTCCTGCTTGGTCATCTTCATCTTTTCCTCCATTTCCCATTTACTGAACGAGAAATCGAGGATGGCGATCAGGATCATCACCGCGCAGATCTTCGCCAGGATCAGCATCGAAACACGGGCCAGAAACACCAGGGTCAGGGTGGTGCTGGTATCGATCAGGACCAGGGCTTCGTTGAAGTTATCCATCACCGTGGTGATCGACACCCAGCTGATCAGCAGCACCTTCAGCATCGACTTTATCAGTTCGATGATCGACCGCCTGGAAAAGATGCGGCCAAAACCCTGGATGGGGTCGAGCTTGGAGAAATCTGGGATCAGCGGTTTGGCCGTCAACAGCCACCCGAACTGCAGAAAACTTGAAAAGAAGCCGATGAGCAGAACCAGAAGAAACAAGGGCAGCAGCAGGACTCCGGATTTCTGGAGCAGGAACATGAAGATGTTCATCGTCGACTGGGGCGTCAGGTCCACCGCATGAATCGACTGCCAGATCGAGGCCAGCAGGTCGGTCAGCCCACGCCAGAAAGTTGGCATGTAGAAGATCCAGAACAGCAGCATCACCGTGAACAGGGCGGCGGTCTGTACCTCCTTGCTCTGGGCGACCTGGCCTTTCTTGCGGAAATCCTCCCGCCTCTTCGCCGATGGGGCCTCTGTCCGTTCTCCGCCGGTTGGCGATTCTTCAGCCATCAGTCATGCTCCGGGCGAGGCCGCGGTGGCTGGGAAACTGGCATGGACGCTTCAGTCAGTGGAAATGCTGGTAAATGTGACATGTAATGCCACGTGCAAAATCCGCTCCGTTCTGCTGGTGATTGCCCCGACTGCAGCGGTCTTTCAGAAGGTAGCAGGCAGGGAGAGATGCTGGAGCAGGGTCAGGATGCGCTCGGGGAGTGAGTCAAATTCTCGTCGCAACAGGACGAAACTGATATCAAGTGTCAAGGAAATGACAATAAAGGCGATGCCGATGTTCAGAGGGAAGGAGAGGAGAAAAACGTTGAGCTGCGGGAAGACCCGGGCCAGGATGCCGAGGATGAGACCTGAGAACAGCAGGATGGCCAGGACCGGAGCGGAAAACAGCACGCCCAGGGTGAACATGTGGGAGGCCAGCTGCATCAGGTAGGGGACGGCCTCGCCGGAAATCTGCAACTGGCCTGGCGGCAGCAGCTCGTAGGATTTCACCGCCGTCCTCAGGAAATGGTGGTGGCCGTTGACGGCCAGGAAGATCAGGATGGCGAAGACGTTCTGGAACTGGGATACCAGCGCCACCTGGCGTTCGCCCTGGGGGTCGAAAACGTTGGCGGCGGCAAAGCCCATCTGGTAGCCGATGACGGTGGCGCCGAACTCCACAGCGGTGAAGATCAGCCTGGCGATCAGGCCGATCAGCGTACCGAGCAGGACCTCGTTGATGATCAGCAGCAGAAAGGGCACGGGAACGAAGCTGACCTCAGGCAGGCCTTTGCCCATGACCGGGAAGAGGATCAGGGCTATCGCCAGCACCAGGCCGGTCTTGACGCGGACCGGGGTCTGGGCGCCGGCGAAGACCGGAATGGCGCCGACGAAACCGGCAACCCGTGCAGCCACAACCAGGAAGTCCTGGAATCTGTCGACGGGGATCAGCTGGAGGTCCATGGTCCACCTAGAAGGTGGCCATCGAATCGAAGAGGCCGACCGTGAACTGGGACAAGATGCGGATGATCCAGGAGCCGAAGATCAGCATGGTCAGAAATACGGCGACGATCTTCGGGACGAAGGTCAGGGTCTGTTCGTTGATCTGGGTGGCGGCCTGAAAGATCGAGACCAGAAGGCCGATGATCATGCCGGCAAGCAGCATCGGCGCGGAAACCAGCAGAATCGCCTGGATCGCCTTGCGGCAGATATTGATCGCCATGTCCGGGGTCATCGTGATCCTCGCAGTCGGTGGTTACTGAAAACTTTTTACAAGTGAGCCGACGACCAGTGTCCAGCCGTCGACCAGGACGAAAAGCAGGAGTTTGAAGGGCATCGAGATGATCACCGGCGGCAGCATCATCATGCCCATCGACATCAGAATCGATGCAACAATCATGTCAATGACCAGAAACGGGATGTAGATCATGAAACCCATGGTGAAGGACCGCTTCAATTCGGACAGCATGAAGGCGGGAATCAGCGTCATGGTGGGGATGTCGTCCCTGCCGACGGGCCGGTTGTCGAGGGTGATTTCGGCGAGGACGGCCAGTTCCTCCTCCTTGACCTGGCTGAACATGAAGGCGCGGAGGGGTTGTATGCCGCGGTCGAGGGCCTGCTGCTGGGTAATCTGTTCCGCCATATAGGGTTGCAGCGCCTTTTCGTTGATCTCGTTGAGGGTGGGGGCCATGATAAAGAAGGAGAGGAACAGCGACAGGCCGATGATGATCTGGGTGGGCGGCATGTTCTGGGTTCCCAGGGCCTGGCGGATGAAGCCGAGGACAATGACGATCCTGGTGAAGCAGGTCATCATCAGCAGGATGCTCGGGGCAATCGAGAGAATCGTCAGGACCAGCAAAACCTGCAGGGCCGTCGACACCTGCTGCGGGGTGTTGGCGTCCTCGACTCCGAAACTGATGGTCGGCAGGGCGATGGCATGGGAGAGCGACGGGGCCGTGAGGATGGCAGCCACGATTGCAATACACGGCAGCAGGGGCAGGGGTGCAGGATGTTTCATGACACCGGTCGGGCCGTGGACTTCTCGAGGACGGTGGCGAAGCTTTCGTTGCGGTCTCCCGGAATTTCCGCAATCAACGAAATCCGGTCGGAACTCATGCCGAGCAGGAACTGCTGTCCCTTCACCTCGACCAGGCACAGCGATTTTTTCGGCGTCAGGTGGCGGAGTTCGACGATCCTGATGGCGCTGCCGGATGGCGGCTGGAACAGCGAAAACCGTTTACGGGCAAGGGCATAGAGAATGAGGATGACCCCCAGAACGACCAGCAGGCCCCAGGTGAGCCTGAGCATTGCCGCAGTGCCGTCCAGTTCCGCTGCCATCGCCGACACGGGCAGGAAAAGGATCAGGGCGGCGAAGAAGACCGCGGTGAATGGGTGGCGTGTTGGCTGCATCATTCCCGACCGAGCTTTTCGATCCTGTCGCTGGTGCTGATGACATCGGTCAGCCTGATCCCGAATTTGTCGCCGACCATTACCGCTTCGCCCCTGGCGATCAGCTTGGAATTGACGTAAAGGTCAAGGGGTTCGCCGGCGAGCTTGTCGAGCTCGATGACATAGCCCTCGCCCATGCTGAGCAGGTCGCGGAGGCGGATCCTGCTCCGGCCGACCTCAACCGAGATCTGCAGCGGCACGTCGTAGAGGAATTCCAGGCCCCTTTTTGGCTCCCTGGCGCCCATTCCGGCAGAGGCGTGCCGATCCGCTGCGCCGGGAGGCCCGTCGAGCAGTTCCTTCAGTTCTTCCGGGGCGGGACGGGCGCTTGCTTTGCTGAACGGATCACTTTCCATAATGGCTCCTTACTCGTAGACACCGGTCAGGCTGATGGCCTTCCTGCCGTTGTGGGTACCGGGTTTGGCAAAGAATTTCAGGGAATCTTCGACCAGAACCCGCAGCGGGGAGTTCGGATCGTAGTCGATGTCGATGATGTCGCCTGCCTCGAGCGACAATATCCGGCTCAGGGGGATGTTGACCAGACCAGACTGGGCGATGATCGTCGTGCTCATGTCGAGCAGGTCCTGCTCGATGGTGTCTCTCCAACTGCTTTTCTTGCTGGCGTTGACGTTGACCAGTTCCTTGAGCGGAACCTTGAGCGGTTCGAGACTGGCAATCGGCAGAACCAGGTCGAAATCGGCGGCGAGATCCCCAGATTTCAGCGCATAGGTGACGACCAGGATTTCCGCGCCCGGTTCGGTGATCGATACCAGCCTGGCATTGCTCTCGACCTTGAGCAGCGATGCCTCGAGGTGCTGGATCGGGGCAAAGGCCTTGTTGATGTCGCCGCAGGCACTGGCAAAGGCGGTCTTGAGAATGTTCAGCTCGATGGTGGTCATCTCGCGGTCGAGCTTAAGCGGCGATATATCCGGAGCAGCCCCGAGCATGATCTCGATCAGCGAAAAGGCCAGGCGCGGATCGAAGATCATCAGCGCCCCGTATTTGAGGGGGGTGAGGTTGAGAATGGCAATGGCAGCCGGCTTGATCTTTTCATTGAGGTACTGCTGAAATGGGTAGATATCGAGTGATTTCCTGGTGATCGTGACGTTGCGCTGAAAAAGGTTGGTCACGGTCATCGAGTAGTTTCTTGAAAAGGCGTCGAGGATCAGATCGAAGTTGGGGAATCTCCCCTGGTCGGTGGTCAGCCTCGCCAGTTGGAACAGGTTGACCGGGGTGCTGTCAAGAAATTGACGCCCACCATCCTCCTGGTCGAGGTCGATGGAGATGCTGCCATCCCTGATTGCGGCCAGGAGGTCGGCGATTTCCTGTTTCGAGAGTATCGGTTCCACGATCGGTTTCCGCCTGGATCGTTACTGGACGACAAAATCGGTGAAATAGATGGCCTTGACCTGTCCGGACTGGAGGAAAGAGTTGACCTTGCTGGTGATTTCCGCCTTCAGCTGTTTCTTCCCCTGTAAATCCTGGAGTTCCTCGAAGGTTTTGTTGCCAATCAGCAGCAGGACGGCGTCGCGGATCTGCGGCATCCGCGAGGTTGCTTCCTCGACGGCGGCGGCCGTAGTCATCTCAAAGGACATCGAGGCCTTGACGTAATGGCTGTTCTCCTCGCCAATGATATTGACGATGAACTCTTCGACGTTGACCATCGGTCCGACAACCACTTTGGGACCTGCGCCGTGCTCGCCGCCCGCTCCGGCATCCTTCGCTTCACCATGGGCGGCAGGTGCCTCGTGACCGGTTTCCTGGCCGGCCTCGCCGCCCTCTGCTGGTGCATCCTTCTTGAGCAGGAAAAAACCCGCCACGCCGGCGGCAATCAGCACAACCAGCGACACTGCGCCGATAATGATGAAGAGCTTCTTTTTGCTCTTCTTCTCCTCAACCTTCGGTTCTTCTTTCTTTTCCGCCATTGCTTTTCCTTGAGAATTGGTGCGCCCCGGGTTGTAAGGCTTTCCTGGGCCGGCCGGGGCGTCATGGCCGTTGCAGGAAAACTTTGCAATAAATATTCCAATGAGATGATCAATACAAGATTAGCAGAGGGTCGAGGGAATTTCCAGGACGGTAAAAGAAAAGGGCCGCACCGGAAAACTCCGGGCGGCCCCTGTACGCAGTGCTGGCGTTTTGGAACTACCGTTTGAGATTGATCAACTCGCCAAGCAGTTCGTCAACGGTGGTGATGATCTTCGAGTTGGCCTGAAAACCGCGTTGGGCGGTGATCATTTTGACGAACTCGGCACCCATGTCGACATTGGATTGTTCGAGCGAGTTGGTGAACACCTTGCCGAGTTCCGCTCCAGGCAGCCCGGTGCGCGGGGCCCCGGAGGAGGTCGTTTCCTGGTAGAGATTGCTGCCGGCCAGTTCCAGGCCGTTGGGGTTGGTGAACTTGGCAAGAACCAGGCTGGCGACTTTGATCTGTTCGCCGTTCGAATAGGAGGCGATGACCACACCATCCTCGTCGATGTTGACACCTGTCAGGTTACCGGCGCCGTAGCCGTTCTGGTTCTGCGATATGACCACCGAATCGCTGTTGAACTGGGTGGTGTCGAAGGTGAGGTTGAAAGGGGTGGGCGTCGACCCGTTGGCCCAGTCGATTGCCGCAACTGCAGTCCCGGTGGGTGGGACGAGGGGGTCGAGGACACCGTCAGGGGTGAAGTTCAGCACGCCGGCGGCGGGGGGGGCGAGCTGGCCGAGAACGGTTCCTGCAGCGTCCTCTGCGGTCCAGAACCAGTCCCAGACGTTGTCGGCAGTCTTCTTGAAATAGGTGGTTATCAGGTGGGGATTGCCGAGGGTGTCGAAGACCTGGACCGAAGAGGAATAGTTGAAGGTGGTCGGGTCGTTGTAGACGAAGGGGGCGGCAATCACCAGCGAGCTCGAGTCGAGGTTGGTGTTGAGGGGGATCTCGGTGGTCACCTGGCCGGCGATCAGGCCCTCGTTGGCGACCTGGATATCGGTGGGGTCGCCGGCGATAAGGACACCGTTGATATCGTATCCCTTGCCCTGCACTCGCAGCCCCTCGGGGTTGATCAGGTAACCTTCCTCGTTGAAACGGAAGGCGCCGGCCCTGGAGTAATAGGTGGTATCGTCCCCGGGCTGTTTGAGCATGAAGAAGCCCTCGCCTTCAATGGCGACGTCGAGGTTCGATTCCGTCGATTCGAAGGTGCCCTGGCTGAAGATATTGTCGACTTTGGACATGCCGACGCCGCGGCCGACCTGCGACGAACCGCCGGAACCGTTGATTCTGCTGGAGAGAAGGTCGGAGAAAACTGTCCGTGCTCCCTTGAAACCGACCGTATTGGTGTTGGCCAGGTTGTTGCCGATTACGCTCATTGCCTGGGAGTTCGTGTTGAGACCACTGACTCCGCTGTACAGTGCGCTTGAAATACCCATGATTTTCCTCCGATTGTAGAGCCGGTGTGGTGCAGGAACAACCTGTCGTATGACTCGTGTGTTATGACATCAACCTGTCAGCCTGCCGTAGTGCTGTCTGCTGTCGATTCGCTGCCGGCGGAGCTGCCGTCGCCGCTGCCGCTTGCTGCCGCATCGACCGCTGCTGCAGCGGAATTCTCGGCGGCTGCGTCGGCTTCCTCTGCTTGTGCTGCGGATACGCTGCCTTTTTCATAGACCCCGAGAATGGTGTTGAACTGTACTTCCCCGGATCTGGTGATCAGTATTCCGCCGAATTCGCCGTTGAGATCGACACCGGTGACCTCCGAGCGAATCAGGGGACCGGCGGCGACGCTTTCGCCTTCCCCGGCTTTGGCCTGGACGACGATGGAATACTTCCCGACAGGAGCGGCGGTGCCGTCTTCGGTCAGGCCGTCCCAGGCGAGGAAGTGGTTGCCGGCGGTGAGCTCGGTCCCCTTCAGCGTCTTGACCGTCACCCCGTTCAGCTGCAGGGCCAGCGTCACTTCCTTGGCCTGCCCGTCAAGCTGGTAGCCAAGCGTCACCGGGTCGCCGGTAAAGTTGAACGTCCCATCCTGGTAGACGACTTCCTTGCCGATGGTGCTGAGGGTCGACAGCCTGTCGGAATTGGCGTTGGAGGTCACCAGGTTGTTCATGCTCTCATTGAGGTTGAACAGCTGCTCGAGCGAGCTGAACTGCGCCAGCTGGGCGGTGAATTCGGTCGGCTCGTCGGGGTTCAGCGGATCCTGGTTCTGCAGCTGGGCCACCAGCAGGGTCAGGAACTCCTGCTTGCCCATGACACTTTCCTTCAAGGATGATGAGCCCGATTTCGCGGTTGCGGAAGTGGCGGTCGCCGCCTGGTTGATCGATGGTATGTAGGTGCTGCTCATGATAAACTCCTCTATGCCCTGATGCTCAGGCTTGAATCGGCCTGCTCCGTGCCGGAGAGAGAATTGTCCAGGACGGCTTCGAA
Organism: uncultured Desulfobulbus sp.; assembly: GCA_964475345.1. Classification (GTDB taxonomy): domain Bacteria; phylum Desulfobacterota; class Desulfobulbia; order Desulfobulbales; family Desulfocapsaceae; genus Desulfoprunum. Next base: position 5,743 of record CAYYWK010000020.1, on the reverse strand, counting down.
GGTAACCGGGTGCGGGCTGGTGTTGTCGGAAAAGGAGAACTGCTGGCCTCTGGCGGACTGGCCGTCGAAGAGGTCAAAGTCGTTTGTGGTTTCCGACCTGGAAGCCACGATGATCTCGTCGATGGTGAAACCCAGCTGTTCAAGCGTGGTGCGCAGCTTCGGCATGTTGCGTTCAAGGATTTCCTGGGCATGCTGGTTCTGGGCAAAGACACTGGCCTTGATGCTTCCCTCCTTGACGACGAGGTCGATCCTCAGCTCGCCGAGTTCGGCCGGATGCAGCCGTATGTTGATTTTAGAGCTCTGCAGCCTGGTCGTCATCTGGAACCGCTGTACGACCTGGTTGATGATTTCCTGCTCGCTGACCAGTGTTCCGGAAGGCAGGGTAAGGGTGCCGGTTTGAGTATGAGTATGCCGGGTTGTCACGGAATCCTGCAGGGAGGCGGAAAAGATGCCGGTCTGAACCGGTTGATCGGACTGGCTCCCAGCGGATGCAGCTGTCGTGGTTGCTGACTGCAGGGTAGCCTGGTTGTTGTCCTGCTTCGTGTTCTGCTGGGCACCCTGCTCGTTCTCGTCGACGACGGCCATGGTTCCGGCGCCGGACACCGGTTGCATGTCCTGGCGAAGTGTCGTCGAAGATGCAACTCCCGCAGGGTCGGCTTCAGCGCTCTGGGCTGGCGGCAATTGCTGCTGGCTGGCGGCCAGGGTCGCAGCGGCTGGGGCTGAAGCTGTTCCTGTGTTCTGCCTGTCGAGCTGCAGGCCCCAAAGGCCGTTTTGCGAGGGCATCCCCTCGATCGCCATGGCGGTCCGGGGTGAACCTTCGGCGACCGGCACTTTCATGGTGAGCGCAGCCACGTCGTCCAGGGTGACCGAGTCTGCAGGCAGCTGCTCGACGACTAATCCTGTTGTTTCATTGGCGCTGATAATCTGCTGCAGTTGGGAAAGGATAAGCGTCAGTTCCTGCTTCTGGGTTGCCGGCGGAGGCATAGGCAGGATGTCCCCGTCGCCGGTAAGGTTGTCAAGCAGCCTGTCCAGGGTCTGAGGCAGCAGGTCGTGCGGGAAGAGGGACATGCCCGGAGGCAGCGTCCCGGTCCTGTCGGAGAGGGTGCTTCCCGAGCCGGCAGAAAATGCGGGGAAGGCGGCGGTGATCATCTCCTGCAGTTCGGGGGGAAGTGTCTGAAAGCTCAGGTTGTTGGCGGCCAGGAAGGCTTCCAGCTCGCCTGGGTCGTCGATCTGTTCGATATCGACGAGCTGCTGGGAGCCGGATGGTGCAGAGTCTTGGGAAGTCCCTGCTGCAGGGGATTTCTGAGCGGACCCTCTGCCGCTGATGGCGCTGGAGAGCATGGGTCCGAAGGATGCGTCGTTCCTGCCGGCTGACTGCCCGTTCTGTCCGGGCGATTGGACTGGGGTTTGGGGCATGGGGGCAAGAACGATGGCATCCATGATGGGTTCACTCCAGTTGCAAAGTTGAAAAGGTCTTGCTCAGTTCGGTGGTGTTCTGTTTGGCCATCTGGTCAAGCAGCTTCGCTGCGGCCTTGACCTTCATGTATCCGAGCAGCTCGGCCGCCAGCTTCTTGTCGAGACCGGAAAGCGCGAGCGCCGCCTTGTCCGGGGACATTTTGTCGTAGATCTTGGCCAGATCCTGGATTTTTTTGGTTTCCTGCTCGGCTTTAACGGTAAGGGCCGCCTCGATCTTTTTCTGCAGTTCACGCATCTCGACCAGTTTCCTGTCGATCTCGGCAAGTTTCTTATCGACACCTTCCTCAAGGGTCTTTAGTTCCATTTCCCTGGCGTTGAGATCTTTTTTTTCTGCACGAAGCTCCCTGTTTTCATTGATGATATCTTCATACAGGCGGCGCTCCTCGACTGAGCTGAACTCCTGAGGCGCCTCTTTTTCCTCGGCGGCCGGGATCCCTTGGGGGGCAGCGAAGACAGCGAGCAGCAAAAAGGGCAGCAGATGGCGGTGCAGGTGGTGTAGGTGTCGCATGGCCGATGAGCTCCGGTGACAGGAGGTGTAAGATAGCTTAAGGTTAGCGGTCATGGTAGATGACGGCGATTTCGTCGAGCATCGCCGCTTCCTTCTTGCCGAGATAGTCCTGCCATGCCTGGTTCTGTCTGGTCTTGAGCTTTTCCATGACCTTTCGCTCCTTGCTTCTGCGAATCAGCAGTTCCCTGGCTTCGACGACCCGGGCGGTCTTTTCCTCAAGGGTTTTCCTGATTGCGGCGATCCGGTTTTTTAAGAACATGATCTGCTCTTCGTATCGGATCAGCTCGAGAATATCTATACCTTCAAATTGACGGCGGTCGAGTGTCGCAAGGATTCCAGCGTATTCCTGTTCTTCTGATGCAAGGCGATCCTGCACCATCTGCCGTGCCGTCTGGGCCTCGTGCAGGCGGTTTTTGGCGATGTCTTCAAGGCGCTTGCGATACTTGAGGACGTTGTCGAGAGAAAATGGTTTCATCGGCGAGCACGGTGTTCAGGGGCGGAACATACTTACCGGTCGCTCTCGCGTCGGTTTTTTGGCGCACGCTCTTCGTCCTTGCGGTCGGAAAGCAGGCCTCCAAGGGTTTCCAGGGTCTGTTTCAGGGTGGAGGTTTCGTCAAAATTCTGACGCAAGAAGGCGTTGATCTCGTCAATCTTGCTGATCGCATAATCGATCTTGGGGTTCGAGCCTCTGGAATATGCGCCGATATTGATCAGGTCCTCGGCTTCGATGTAGGTTGCGAGAACGTTGCGGGCCTTTGCCGCCAGTTCGAGATGGCGGGGGGAAATGATATCGCGCATGACCCGGCTGGCAGAGTTGAGGATATCGATGGCGGGATAGTGGTTCCTGGCGGCAATGGAGCGTGAGAGGACAATATGGCCGTCAAGGATCGAACGGACGGAATCGGCAACCGGTTCGGTCATGTCGTCACCCTCGACAAGCACCGTGTAGAGGCCGGTGATAGAACCCTGGCCGCGGAACCTGCCGGCCCGCTCGAGCAGTTTCGGAAGGGTGGCGAAGACTGTCGGCGTGTAGCCCTTGGTCGTTGGCGGTTCACCGGTGGCAAGGCCAATTTCCCGCATCGCCATGGCGAAACGGGTCACCGAGTCCATCATCAGCAGCACATGCTTGCCCTGGCGGCAGAAATATTCGGCGATGGCGGTGGCGACAAAGGCGCCGCGCATTCGCAGCAGCGGAGACTGGTCGGAGGTGACGACGACGATGACCGAACGTGCCAGCCCGTCCTTGCCGAGGTCGCGTTCGATGAACTCCCTGACTTCGCGGCCGCGTTCGCCGATCAGGGCGATGACGTTGATGTCGGCCTTGGCGTATTTGGCCATCATGCCGAGCAGCACGCTCTTGCCGATCCCTGACCCGGCCATGATGCCCATCCGCTGCCCTAGTCCGCAGGTGATGAGGCCGTTGATGGCGCGGATGCCAAGATCCAGCGTTTCGGTAATGTTCTGGCGCTGCATCGGGCCGGGGGGCAGGGCGTAGATGGGCATTTCCTCGGTAAGCACCGGCGCCGGTTTGCTGTCATGCGGTACCTCCATCGCATCGATAACCCGCCCGAGCAGGCTGGGGCCGACCTTGACCGTCGCCTGGTCGCGGACGATGCGGATCAGGCTGCCTGGACCGAGCCCGCGGAGATCGCCAAGCGGCATCAGCAGGGCGCGGTTGTCGCGGAAACCGACGATCTCGGCAAAGACCTCGGTGTTCCCCTGCAAGGCGGTTATCTGACACAGCGAGCCGATGGTGGCGTAGGGACAGTACCCTTCGATGACCAGACCGACGATACGGGTGACCTTGCCCCAGACCTTAATGGTGCTGATGTCGTCGAGATGGGATTTCTGCAGGGGCATGGAGCGTTGTTCCTCTTGGGGAGCGGTGCATTCGATTCCGGGAACGCACCTTGCCGGGCTGGCGATGCAGGTGTTCAACTCTGGGTGAGGCGGCCCTTCACCCGTTCCCGGATGATGTCGAACTGGCTGGCGATGGTTGCGTCCACCGTGCAGTTTTCCGATTCGACCTTGCAGCCGCCCCGTTCAATGCTGGCATCCTTCTTGATCACCAGATTGTTCAGGCCATTGAGGCCGGCAATGAAATCCGGCGATTTCTCGAGGACGACCGCTAAATCGTCGGGGTGGACGTAGACATAGAATTCGTCCGACCTGACGGCGCTGTGAATGGCCTCCTCGACAGTCTCGATGATAGTGCTGTCCTGTTCTAGCACCGAGGAGCGGACAATTTTCCCGGCGATGGCGATGGCGAGGTCCTGCATCTCGCCAATGCTGTTGGCGAGGATGGTCTCACGCAGGTTGTCCAGTTGCCGGCAGAGGGCCAGCAGGGCCTGGAGGGCGGAGCCGTAGTCGGTTTCCGCGCGCTGCAGTCCTTCGCTGACGCCGCGCTGGAAAGATTCCTCCACCATCTTCTCGACGGTAAAGGGATCGATACCCTGGATCTCGACCTCCAGCTCTTCCTGCGGATCATCCTGCCCGACAGACTGGGTATCAGTGGTTTCCTGGGTTCCTGCAGGTAAACTGGGACGGTCGTCGGCCGGGACGGCAACAGGTGACGGCTGCGTTTGGCGGGTATCGGGGGTGAATCCCTGGGGGAGAGACTTCTTCACTCCCAGGGATGATTCCCTGAAGGGCTGCTTGCCCCTGTCTATTTCCGTGAAACCGCTCCTGCCGGAGGCCGGTCGGGGCAGGATCTCTTCGGGCTTGAAGAGCGGTGAATCCTTGAAGACCTTAGACAAGCTCATCTCCGCCTCCAGCACTGAGGATCAGCTTGCCTTCCTCTTCGAGCCGCATCGCCACCTTGATGATGGACTGCTGCATCATCTCCACCTCGGAGAGGCGGACCGGGCCCATGACGTCGAGATCGTCCCTGATCATGTCGGCGGCACGCGACGACATGTTGGCGAAGATCTTTTCCTTCATCTCTTCGGAGGCGGTCTTCAGAGCCAGGGTCAGCGAATCGTTGTTGATCTCGCGCAGCACCATCTGCAGCGATCGGCTGTCGAGCGACAACAGGTTCTCGAAGGTGAACATCTTCTTGCGGATCTCCTCGGCCATGTCGGGGTCGGTCTCGGCCATCGTGTCGAGGATTTCGGAACTGATATTCTTGTTGAGGTAATCGAAGATCTCGACGACCTTGTCGATGCCACCGATCTGCTTCTGCTCCTTGCCGGTGACGAGGCCGATTTCCCGGTTCAGGGCGTCCTCGATGCGCGAGATGACCTCCGGGGACACCTTCTCGATCTTGGCGATCCGGTAGACGACGTCGGCGCGGATATCCTCCGGGATATGGCTGAGGATTTCGCTGGCGTGCTCCACGTGCTGGGTGGAGAGGACCAGGGCGATGGTCTGGGGATGCTCGTTTTCGAGCAGGCCGGCCACCATCCGCGGTTGCATCAGGGCGATGGTCTCAAGCGAGCGGGTCTCGGTGCCGGAGATGAACTGGTCCATCAGGGCATGGGCTCTGGCCTTGTTTTCCTTGCCGGTCACCGCCAGCGCTTTTTTGACGAAATCGGTACCTTTGATAAAGATGCCGGTGTATTTGGCCTCCGTGTCCCGGTAGGAGTCGAAGACCTTCTGTTTGACATGGTTGGGAATGTGCTCGATATTGGCCATCGAGCGGGTAACCAGGCGGACTTCGTCATCGCTCAGCTCCTCGAATATCCGTGCGGTGGCCTCTTCTCCGAGGCAGATCAGCAGAACGGCCGCCTTGTTCAGTCCGGTCAGTGTCTCAATCGCCAT
>CAYYWK010000019.1:0-14202 GCA_964475345.1 uncultured Desulfobulbus sp. | reverse complement strand
GGCAGTGCTGCTGAAGTATTACGACGAAACCGGCTTCGTCTTTTTCACCAACTTTGAAAGCCGCAAGGCCAGGGAAATGGCCGACAACCCGCGGGTAAGCCTGCTCTTTGTGTGGCTCGACCTGGAGCGGCAGATCCAGGTCAACGGGGTCGCCCGGCGGATCTCGGCCGCCGAGTCGGCGCGCTATTTCATGTCACGGCCCAGGGACAGTCAGGTGGCCGCCTGGGTCTCGAGCCAGAGCCATCCGCTGTCGTCACGGCAGATGCTGATGCAGAAATTTCATGAGATGAAACGCAAGATCGGCGAGGGTAAGGTGCCGATCCCCTCCTTCTGGGGCGGCTACCGGGTGCGGCCGGACCAGGTCGAATTCTGGCAGGGCCGGAAAAACCGGCTGCACGACCGTTTCCTCTATGTCAGGCAGGAAGGCGGTGACGGCTGGCGGATCGAGCGGCTTTCCCCGTAAGGGTCCGCCTAACCTTTGACCACCGCCAGCGGCTGCAGCCTGGTCACGATTTCCACCAGGTCCTGCTGGTTGGCCATCACTTCCTCGATATCCTTGTAGGCCCCGGCGGCCTCCTCGAGGTCCCGCCGGCCGCGGATGGCGTGGAGGATATGCCGCTCCTCGAGCCTGGCGATTTCCGTCTGCAGGTCCAGCTGCTTCTGCGCCTGCTTGCGGCCGAGCCGGCGGCCCGCGCCGTGCGAGCAGGAGGAGAAGCTCTCCGCGTTGCCCAGTCCCCTGACGATATAGCTGGCCGTTCCCTGCGAGCCGGGGATGATGCCGGTCTCGCCTGCTTCCGCCCTGGTGGCCCCCTTGCGGTGGACCAGGACCTCGCGGCCGAAATGGGTCTCCAGCGCCGCGTAATTGTGGGCGACGTCGACGGGCTCGGCGAAGGAGACCGGGGCGCTGCAGCGCTGCAGGATATCCTCGACCCGCTCCAGCATCAAGCGCCGGTTTGCCCTGGCGAAATCGACGCAGTAGCGCATCTCCTGCAGGTAGCGCGAGGCGACCGCGGTATCGAGAAAGAGAAAGGCCAGCTGCCGGTCGGCGGCCTGGCTGCCGCCTTTTTTGCGGCAGATCTCCATGGCCAGGTCGTTGTAGTGGTTGGCCACCTGGTAGCCGAGATTGCGGCTGCCGGAATGGATCATGATCCAGATATGGCGGTCGTCCGCCTGCTGGATCTCGATGAAGTGGTTGCCACCGCCGAGGGTGCCGATCTGGCTCTGGGCATGGTCGAACTCGCGGCTGACGATGGGCAGCGAGGCGATATCGCGGCCATTCACCGAAGCGGGCATCAGCTGTACGTCCTGCCTGCGGCGATGGTGGGCGAAGCCGGTGGGGACGGCCAGGCGGATCGCGGCAAGGAGCGATTTCAGAGTCCCGCGGTCGATATCTGTCAGCGAGGTGCGTACCGCGCAGACCCCGCAGCCGATGTCCACCCCGACGGCGTTGGGGATCACCACGTCGCAGGTGGCGGCGACGCCGCCGATCGGCATCCCGAAACCGACGTGAGCATCGGCCATGATCGCCACATGGCTGTGGATGAAGGGCAGGGCGGCGAGGTTTCTGGCCTGGTCCAGGGTGTCCTCGTCGATATCCGGCAGCCAGAGCTTGATCGGATGCTTTTCGGTGGTGATGGAGCGCTCCATGGCCGTCTCCCGGTGCAGTGCGCCTGCCAGCGCGGTTCCCGTCGGCGGGGCTATTCCCGCTGGCTGATCTCCAGCAGCACGTCCTCGAGCATCCGCCGCAGTTCTTCCTCTCTGATTTGGGCCTCCTCGCCGCCATCCTGCTGCAGCGATTTGAAATAGGCGTTGCAGATGCGGATCCGGGCTGCCGGCCAGGTGCGGGTGAAGCCCATCTGGTCCGGTTCCCTGTCGCCCGTCGTGCCGGCCCTCTCGTAGTCGCGGCGGCCGTGCGCCCAGTTGATGGTGTGGGAATAGAACAGCAGGGCCCGGTTGAGCAGGACGAAGAGCAGGTTGATCGAGGCGGCGGGGCCGATCTGCAGTTGCTGCCCGCCCAGCCTGACCCCCATGAAGGTGGCGTTGGCGGAGAGGGTCTCGCCGCCGAGGATCGCCCCGATGGCGCCGATCGCTCCACCCAGGGCGGCGTAAAGGCCCATGCTGAGGCCGGCGTGGGCGGCATCGAGGCCGACCCCGACGGCGGCGCCGCCGATTCCGCCGATCAGCGCCAGCTGCTTCTTCGACAGGCCGAGGACCTGCCAGGTACGGTCGTTGAAGAGATCCTCGCGGAGGATCGAGCGGGGGGGCAGCTGGTAGTCGAAGATGTGGTGCTTGTAGAGGGTGCGGATGCGCTGGTGGGTGGTCCGTTCCATTTCGGAGAGGTCACGGTTGAACTGCCGCAGCAGCTCCTCCTCGCGCCTCTGGTCGGACCGGTCATCGCCGGCTGCAGCCGTCAGGCGGTAGCGGAGACAGTCACCGAGCATGGCGATGATCAGCCCGGCGGTGGTCCGGTTGCGGGCGGCCCAGTCGCGCCGGAAGGCCTCGATGACCCGGCCCAGCACCGGCTGCCAGTCCTGGTCGATGGACTGCAGCGCGGTCAGCAGCAGGATCCGCTCGGCATAGGTGGCCCGGTGGGCGTTGAACACCCGGTTGGCGTTGAAGGCCTTGCGGAATTCGTCCTTCCACTGGTCGAGGTAGCGTTCGCCCTCCTCCTTGCAGTTGATGATCGCCATTCGCGGCATGCCGGTGAGACGCAGGATCTCCATCTCCTCGCGGTCGACGTTGCGCACCGGCCGCGATCCGTCGACGACATAGATGATGCCGGCGCCGCGTTCCACCGGCAGCAGCAGTTCCCGGTCGTCGGCGAGTTCGGGGATGTTGCTGGCGAGTTTGCGAAAGTGGCGGACGATGCCGCCCTCGCCCGACAGCTGCCTGAGCATGCTCAGCACCCTGCCGGGATTCTGAAAACCCGGGGTGTCGGTGAAGCGGAGGACTTCGCTGCCGTCGATGATCACCGGGAAGGTCCGGCACTGGGTGGTCTCGCCGGGCGTCGGGCTGATCCGCACCGAATCGTCCTCGGCAAGCGTTGACAGCACCGACGACTTGCCCTCGTTGGGATGGCCGATGATGGCGATTTCCGGGGTCATTGGCCGTTCCTTTCGAAAGGCAGGCTGGTGGCTTTTCCGGCCCGGTTCATGGCTGTCCCGTCCTGAGGGGCGCGAGACAGATGAACGGATCGCCGAGGGCGGTGACTTTCCTCGTCCAGACCAGCCAGTCGCCCTCGGGGATAACGGGGGCTGCGGGTGAGACCCCCGGCCTGCCGAGGAGTTCGATGATGACCGGCGATTCCGGGCCGATGACGGAGCGGATTTCCCCGAGAAAAGACAGGAAGGCCACCAGCGGCGGCATCCAGGATTCCATCAGGATCAGGACGCCGCAGTCGCCGGACCAGTCGCGCTGTTGCAGGTCGGCCAGGACCTCCCGGTCTCCTTCGTAGCTTTCCATGATGCGGATGGTGTCGACGGCGGAAAAACCGCGTGATAGAAGGAGATCGTTGATATCGCTTTCTTTCAGGGCGGGATAGATGTCGTCGGGGATCAGCAGCAGCATCCTGCGGCTGGAAGAGGCAGCCCGGGGCCGGATGCTCGCTGGGACTGTCCCGGCCGGCAGCGCTTCCGCCGACAGCGGCCGGAGTTCCGGAGCGGCCTGGGTGGTCAGTTTCGGGGTCAGCATCCGCTGCAGCAGCGTGGCGCAGGGCGGGTGGCTTAACCTGAGGCGTGACAGGCAGCGGCGTTGCATGACCAGGCCTGCACAGTAGAGGACGATCCGCGGCAGCAGCCCGTAGACCAGCAGGCAGAGGACGAGGAAGGGCCACCAGGAGATCAGGTCGCTGGTGGCGAGGCCGGCGATGCCTTCCTTGAGGATAATCCGGCTGCCTTCGATGGCGGCGAGCGACGGGTAGCCGACGTCCTCGGGAAAGAGCCAGGACCAAGGCAGGGAGATAAGGACAACGAGCCGGTGCAGGGCCTGGGCGCCGAACTGCACGGTGGACTGCCAGCCGAAGGCGATGTCGCTGGTCAGGATCCTGAACAGCGTCGCCGCAAGGATTCCGGCGTTCATGCCGATGCCGAGCACCTGCAGGAGGATGAAGGCCGGCCAGTGGAACAGCGAACCGTAGGTGCGCTGCGCCCCCTTGAGCAGGCCCAGCGAGGCGGTGAGACTGTCGCGCGATTCGGCCCACATCCTGCCGAGGATATTGCGGTGTCCCCAGAGGATGATCCTGGTCAGAAGGCCTGCCATCAGTCGGATCAGCAGCGGCGTGGCCACTATCCGGCGGCGCAGCAGATGGCGCAGGGTGCCGGACAGCAGCAGTCCGGCGAGGATGAGGATCTGGCTGAGGATGAAGAAGACCAGAAAGGAAAAGATGTTGATCGGCGTTGTCCCGGCATAGTTGAAGAAACCGAGGCCGACCAGAGAGCCGAAGAACAGGCCGGCGACCAGGCAGATCAGCCGCAGGGTGCGCTGGGCCTCCACGAAAAGGGCCCCCGGGCTCAGGCTGTCGGTGGCCCCGAACTCCGTCCGCCGCCTCTGCTCGAGCCACTGGCGGAGGATGAGGCGGGAGTCGCCTGCGGCATCACCGGATGTCAGCGCCGGCTCTATGTGGCGGAGATAGATCTCGCGGTCCCGCCGGGACAGGGATTCGGCGCGAGCGGTGGAATCCTTGTGCAGGAAGTACTCGAGATCGAAGATATCCTTGTAGTTCCAGAGCGGTTTCATGATGAAGACTATACCAAAAGGCGGCTGGCCTTTCCCCTGTTATTCGAAGCGGACTGGCCTTTTCGACCCTTTGCGCGGTGACGGGAAGCCCCTGCCGATGCACGATTCGCCCGCAGCCGTTGGCGGTTTCCGGTTAATGGGAGGGGGCTGGTTCCGACTGTCCCCGTCGATATCCCTGGGACGTCCTGCAGAGACGGGGCAGAGGGAAATGGCCGGAGCGCGGCTGAACGGACTCCTTTCGGGCATTGATGGGGAGATGTAAGAGTCCATGGTTAGCAAGAACGAAAAGGAACCCGGTGGAAAACCGGTTCCTGTGGCAGCAGCCGCTCGGCTCGCATTCTGGTTTCCCACACTGCAGAGGAGTATCCGATGAACACCAACCCCGTCGTCTGGTTTGAAATCTATGTGCAGGAAATGTCACGGGCTAAGGCCTTTTACGAGCAGATGCTGACGCAGAAATTGCAATCCATTCCCTTCGAAGGCGTGGAGATGCTGTGCTTCCCGATGCAGGACAGCAGTCCGGGGGCCGCGGGGGCCCTAGTGAAGATGGAGGGCTGCCCGTCGGGCGGTAATGGCACGGTGGTCTATTTCTCCTGTGAGGACTGTGCAGTCGAGGCCGCCCGGGTAAAAGGGCTGGGAGGGTATGTTGTCAGGGAGAAATTCTCCATCGGCAAACTGGGATTCATCGCCCTGATCGTCGACACTGAAAGAAATGTGGTCGGCCTGCACTCCATGAACTAGGATGCGTGTCAGCGCAGGAAGGCGCGCTGGGCCGGGTGACCGGCGCAGGCGCTTTCCTGCAGCCGGTCATGGAAGGCGATGGAGCCCCCTGTTCAGGATTCGCCGGCATTCCTCAGCAACTCCGGGCGGTCGCCGCCCCTGAAACGCATCTGCTGCCGGCGTTGCCGCAAGTTGTTTTCCCGTTCAACCCGACGATCAGGACTTCCGATACGAGGCCCTGATCTCCTCCGGCCGGGCGATACTGCCCGTCCTGCAGTTTCCCTTTGCTCACATCACCACTGCTCTTTCGCTGCAGGATCCACGAAAACCGTCATCCCGGTAAACGAAAAATGGCCTCAGCAAATGTGGGAGATCGAACCGCCAACCCTTTCTCCGGCCGCTTCCCTCTGCCGGTGTGCCCGGATCAGCGGCATTGGCTGACATTCACTCCTTGCCGCGCCAGGTACACCCGGCAACTGCTTCTGAAGAGGCGGCTGGAGGCCGATGCTGTGTCAGGAGGCGGGGAGATGCATCCGCGCGGGGCCGGCAGGCTGCCTCTGAGCAGTCTGGTCGATGTCGATGTGGTTTGCGCTGGGTCGACCAGTGGAAGTGGGTATCCACCAAAAAGACCGGCACGAAATCCTGTCGGAATAGTACAATGAAGAAGCAATGTTACAGATAATTGTGTAATTACAATAACGAAAAAGTGATTGGCCTTTTGGGAATTGGTTTGACTTGAGTTAATGTATTCTCATACACTTCAGGAGAGAATCAGTGAAAATCTGAGTGTCCGGCGTCATTTCGACGAATTGGCAGAACTGAAAATCCAATTCCTGAGGTGCCGCTGGCGGTGGGATCATATCAGGAGCTCTTTCACGAGGGAGGACAGAGATGCGTCTTAACCGCGATGATCCAGGAAGAAGACGATGGCGGCCGCTGTTCCTGGCGATGGTTGTCGGCGCGGCGCTCACCGTCGGGGCGGCGGTCGCCATGACCACCACCGACCAGGCGATGTTCTGCGGCAGCTGCCATTCGATGGACGAGGCCGAACTGACGCACAGGCAGTCGGTCCATGCGGCGCTGGCCTGCAACGAGTGCCATGCTCCGCACAACCTGCTGGCCAAGATCCCGTTCAAGGCGAGGGAGGGGGCCAGGGATATCCTGGCCACGGTGACCGGTTCCATCCCCGACCTGATCCATCCGGGCGAGGAGACCATGCGCGTCGTCCAGGCGAACTGCCAGCGCTGCCACAGCGCCACCACCGCCAGCGTCGCCATGCAGAGCAAACGGCACTGCACCGACTGCCACCGTCATGTCCCTCATATGCCCAAACTGCCCATTGCCAAGAGGAGTGCCGCCGATGTCTGAGATGCGAAACCTGACCGCGATACCGCTCATCTGCCTGCTCCTAGCGCTCGCCGGTTGCTCCAGTGAGCCCACCGAGCCGAAGACCCCTGAGTTCAAGACCACGCTTGCCGCCGACGAGATACGCAACTCGCCCTTCAAGGCTGAGTTCCCGCTGCATTACCAGACCTACGAACGCAACAACGAGTCGGAGATCATGACCGAATACGGCGGTTCGGTGCCCTACAACAAACATGACAACATCAACCCGCTGCCGGAGGGCTACAAGCACGCCCAGCCTTACCTGAAGAACCTCTGGCTCGGCTACCCCTTCAGCTACGAATACCGGGCGGCCCGCGGTCATACCTATGCGATGAAGGACATCCTCAATATTGACCGCATCAACCGCTACGACGAGAAGGCCGGCCTGCCCGCCACCTGCATGAACTGCAAGACGGCGAAGATGAACGACTGGCTGAAGAAGGACGGTGATGCATTCTGGGCCAAAAATTTCAACGAGTTCCGTGACAAGGTCGACCTGGTTGAAGACACCATCGGTTGCGCCAACTGCCACAACCCGCAGACTATGGAACTGCAGCTCTATTCGGCTCCGCTGAAAGACTACCTGAAATCGGTGGGCAAGGATTTCAAGACCATGCCCCGCAACGACCAGCGGGCCCTGGTCTGTGGCCAGTGTCACGTTGAGTACTATTTCCAGGACAAGGAATTCGGCCCGGCCAAGAAACCGGTCTTCCCCTGGACGGAAGGGTTGGATCCGGAGCAGATGTATACCTATTACTCGACCCATGGCGCCACCACCACGCCCGGATTCGAGGGCAATTTCGTCGACTGGGTGCACCCGGTGTCGAAGACCCCGATGCTCAAGGCCCAGCACCCGGAATATGAAACCTGGCACAATGGCGTCCACGGCGCCGCCGGCGTCACCTGCGCCGATTGCCACATGAGCTACGTCCGGCTCGACGGCAAGAAGAAGATGTCCAGCCACCACTGGACCTCGCCGCTCAAAGACCCTGACCTCAAGGCCTGCCGCCAGTGCCACACCGACAAGACCCCCCAGTACCTGCGCGAGCGGGTCATATACACCCAGGGCAAGGTCTGGGAACAGCTGCTGATCGCCCAAGAGATCTCGGTCAAGGCCCACGAGGCGATCCGGCTGGCCGCCGAATTCACTGGTGAGAAACCGGCCAATTACGACCAGCTGATGATCGATGCCCGCGAGATGACCCGCAAGGGCCAGTTCTTCTGGGATCTGGTATCGGCCGAGAATTCGGTCGGCTTCCATAACCCGGCCAAGGCCCTCAACACCCTGGCGCAGTCCCAGCGCTACAGCCAGCAGGCGGTGGATATCGCCATCGAGGCGGCAAATTTCACCACCGGCAGGAACCTGGCCGGCGACATCAAGAAAATCGTACCGCCGATCATGGAGCACAGCCGCGAGCTGCAGATGGATCCTGCGCACCTTGCCAGCCACCCGTGGCTCAGCTATCTGCCGTTGACCCCCAAATCGGAAAAGATCTGGGAAGAGAACCGGCGACTGGTTCCTGCAAAAGCCGCCAACTGAAAAATTTCCATATCCGACGGCGCACCGGTTCACCCGGGCGCCGTTTCTCTTTTGCGCCGGTGCCAACGGGCGCTCCCGCGTTCGCAACAGATAAGGTGCCGGGACGTTTCTCCCGGACTGCACAGCGGCCATGCCGCCACGGGAGGCGGATTGGCGCTGTGCCTCATCCAACACCGACAGGAGGTGCCTCATGTTTTGCTTCCAGTGCCAGGAAACGGCAAAGAACACCGGTTGTACCATCAAAGGGGTCTGCGGTAAGCCGGAAGAGACCGCCAATATCCAGGACATGCTGCTCTTCGTGCTGCGCGGCATGGCCGTCTACGGCGAGAAGCTGCAGGAGCTCGGCCGGCCCGAGCGCGGCCACGACGAGTTCGTGCTCAAGGGCCTGTTTGCCACCATCACCAATGCCAACTGGGCCGACAGCCGTTTCGTGGCGATGATAGAGGAGGGCCTGCAACGGCGGGACAGTCTGAAAGCGGCCTTTCTTGCCGCCTGGAAAGAGAAGAACGGCGAGGATTTCAGCGGTTCCCTGCCCGATGAAGCGACCTGGAGCGGCGGTGCCGCCGATTTCGCCGAAAAGGCCAGGGCCGTCGGGGTGATGCGGACCGCCAGCGACGACGTCCGCTCGCTGCGGGAGATGCTGATCATCGGCCTCAAAGGCATTGCCGCCTACGCCGAGCACGCGGCGGTGCTGGGCTACCGCAAGGACGAGATCGGTGATTTCATGTACGAGGCGATGGCCTCGGTGACCAGGGAACTGCCGGCCGATGAGATGATCGCGCTGGTGATGAAGGCCGGCCAGACTGCGGTGACCACCATGGCCCTGCTCGACGAGGCCAACACCGCCACCTATGGTCACCCGGAGATCACCGAGGTCAACATCGGGGTGCGGAACAACCCCGGCATCCTGATCAGCGGCCACGACCTCAAAGACATGGAGGAACTGCTCAGGCAGAGTGAGGGCACAGGCGTCGACATTTATACCCACGGCGAAATGCTGCCGGCCAACTTCTACCCGGCCTTCAAAAAGTACTCCCATTTCGTCGGCAATTACGGCGGATCCTGGTGGCATCAGCTGGATGAGTTCGAATCGTTCAACGGCCCGGTACTGCTGACCACCAACTGCCTGGTGCCGCTGCGCAAGAGCAGCACCTATCTCGACCGGCTCTACACCACCGGGGTGGTCGGTTACGACGGGTCGACGTACATCGCCGACCGGCCTGCCGGCGGCGCCAAGGACTTCTCGGCGCTGATCGCCCAGGCCAGGGGCTGCAAGCCGCCCACCGAACTGGAAAAAGGCAGCATTGTCGGCGGGTTCGGCCACAACCAGGTGCTGGCCCTGGCGGATAAGGTGGTGGAGGCTGTCAAGTCCGGGGCGATCAAGCGCTTCGTGGTCATGGCCGGCTGCGACGGCCGCCACACTTCCCGGCAGTATTTCACCGACGTGGCCGCCAAGCTGCCGCAGGACACTGTCATACTCACCGCCGGCTGCGCCAAGTTCCGCTACAACAAGCTCAAGCTCGGCGATATCGGCGGCATCCCGCGGGTGCTGGACGCCGGCCAGTGCAACGACTCCTACTCGCTGGCGGTCATCGCCTTAAAGCTCAAGGAGGTCTTCGGTCTCGACGATGTCAACAAGCTGCCGCTGTCCTTTGACATCGCCTGGTACGAGCAGAAGGCGGTGGCGGTGCTGCTGGCCCTGCTCTCTCTCGGTTTCAAGGGCATGCGCCTCGGTCCGACCCTGCCCGGTTTCCTGTCGCCCGGGGTTGCCAAGGTGCTGGTGGAGAAGTTCGACATCAAGCTCATCGGCACCGCAGAGGAGGATATCGCGGCAATGATGGCCGGCAACTGACCAGGTCCAGACCACCTCGGTTCCGCTGCATTCGGGAAGGGACATAGAGGAAAGCACCGCAGCGTTCACAGGGGCAACACCCTGTGAACGCTGCGGGCTTTTTTTAACGCCTGAACAGTAGCGCCGTCTTGTGGAAGAGCATCTTCGGTCCCCTGCCAATCATGAACCCGGCCTCCTCGGCCGTGGCCATGCTGCTGGCGAATTCCCTCGCCGAGACGTGCAGCGGCGGTTCGACGACGAGGATGGTGCCACCGGGACGCAGAATCGCGTGGAGTTCTGAGAACAGTGTCCGCTGGTCGGGGATCTCGTGGACGACGTAGAATGCCAGGATAAAATCGGCCTTTCCGGACCAGCCGATCAGCCCGTCGGTGCTGCGGTGGAGCGTGACCCGTTCTGCGATGGCCGTCCCCCTGAGCTTGCTCTCGAGCCTGTCGAGCATCTCCTGCTGGATGTCGCAGGCGACGACATTGCCGCCGGCGCCGACCATATTCGCCATGTCGACGGTGAAAAAACCGGGGCCGCAGCCGACCTCGAGGATCGTCATTCCTGATCTGATGTAAGGACGGAGAATCCTGTCGGGATTCTGCAGCCACCGGCGCAGCCGGCTGTCGAGATGGCCTGCGTGGGATGCCGGGCAGATTCTGGCATCGCGGCCAGTCATTGCTGTCCTCCCTGTTTTTTCTGAGCAGTTGATGCTGTGTGCTGCAGAGGGTCAGACATCGATGGTGCCGTCGAGATACTGCACAGTTGCGCCGGCGATGTGGACGCGTCCGCCGTCCAGCCGGCAGTGCAGGATGCCGGTGCGTTGCGACATCTGCAAGGCCACCATTGTCGTTCTACCCAGACGTTTTCCCCAGAGCGGCGCGAGGCTGGCGTGGATCGAGCCGGTCACCGGGTCCTCCGCGCCGCCGCTGGCCGGCCAGAAATAGCGCGAGACGAAGTCGTGGCCCTTTCCCGGCGCCGTCACCGCCACGTCGAAGGGGGCAAGCCGGACCAGGCGGCCGAGGTCCGGGACCACCGTTCGCACCTGCTCCTGGTTGTCGTAGATGGCCACGTAGGCCTGGGCGTTCTGCAGAACCTCAACGGGCAAAATCGACAGCCCCTGCCGCAGGTCGGTCGGAATCTCCGCCACCGGTGAGGGTTCCCGGTTCGGGAAGCTCATCTCGATCAGGCCGTCGAGGCGCAGTGCGGCATGCAGTTCGCCAACCGCCGCCGCAGTGAAGGTAACCGGCGAGGGCACCCTGCGGCAGCGGAACAGGACATGGGCGGCGGCCAGGGTGGCATGCCCGCAGAAAGCGATTTCCTGCAGCGGCGAGAACCAGCGGATATGGTATCCGGAGTCCCTTCCCCGGAGCAGGAAGGCCGTTTCCGAGAGGTTGTTCTCGGCGGCGATGGCCTGCATCGTTGCGTCGGGAAGCCATTTCGCCAGCGGCACGACAGCCGCCGGGTTGCCTTTGAAGCGTTCGCCGGTGAAGGCGTCGATGATGAATATCGGCAGTTTCATGGAATTTCCCACCTGAGAAGAGATGCCGGACGGCTGCGCGGGCGGAACGGGCTAGGGGCAACGGCTGCCTCCGCCTGTCTGCAGGACGCTGGAAGGCATCAGACAGTTGCAAATCTGCTGCGATAGTATGGGACTGTCTGCGGTACGTCAAATGAAAAACCGCGCGATCACTCTCCGAAACGCCTGTTGCGCCTGAACCGCGGCTGCAGGGGATGCCATCGTGATTTCCGGCGCCTGCGGTGGTGCTCCCGCAGCGCAGTCAGAGGGGGCGGGCCTCGCATCACCTATCCAGGCGCTCGTCAATGTATCAGGAATTTGTTCGTCACAACTTTTTTTCTTTTCTTTGTCGCACATTTGCTTCTATAGTGCATCGTTTGTTTTTTCCTGAGATTACGCTTCAACCGAGAGCATCGTCCGATGAGCAAGGAAACGACGGCCCAGGACCGTGAAGACACCAGGCTGGACGCTGATTTTCAGGTCAACAGCCTGCATCTCGTCCTCTCGTCACTGGTCATCAACCTGCTGGCACTTGCCATGCCGATCATGATGCTGCAGGCCTATGACAGGATTTTGCCCAACTACGGCCTGAGCACCCTCAGCCTGCTTGTCTGCGGGGTGGTCACGGCAGTGATCCTGGAGATGGGATTGCGCATCGGCCGCTCCTACCTGACCTCCTGGTCGGGGGCAGTCTTTGAGCACAAGACCGCCTGCCTGGCCCTGCGGCGCATCCTCCAGGCCGATCTGCAGAAGCTCGAGGCGCAGGGTTCCGGGGCATACCTGCAGAAGCTCTCCGCCATTGGCAGACTGCGCAGCTTTTACAGCGGCCAGGCCCTGCTGACCATCATCGATCTCCCGTTCGCCTTCATTTTTCTCTTCCTCATCTGGTATATAGGGGGGAATCTGGTCCTGGCCCCGCTGGTGCTGTTCTGCTGTTTCGGCCTGCTCGCCTGGCTGATCGGCATCAATCTCCGCAAGATGGTGCAGGAACAGGACTTCAGCGGCAAGATCCGCTACAATTTCATCATTGAAACGCTTTCCGGCATCCATTCGCTGAAAGGCCTCGGCCTGGAGAAATTCTTCCTGCGCCGCAACGACCGCCTGCAGGGCAGGATCTCCCAGGCCCATTACCAGGTCGCCCTGACCAATGCCATCGCCCAGAACTGCGGGCTGATCTTTTCGCAGGTGATGACGGTGACCATCGTTTCCATCGGGGCGCTCAAGGTCCTCTCCGGGGTCATGGGCACCGGTGGCCTTGCCGCCTGCGTGCTGCTTTCGGGACGCATCATGCAGCCCATTCAGCGCGCCCTCTCCCTGTGGGCGCGCTTTCAATCCTTCTTCATCGATCGCCGGGAACTCGATGACATCATGCACCTGCCGCAGCGACGGGCAGGCGGCGTCGCCCATAACCGGCAGCCGGAAGGCCGCCTGGTCTTCGACGATGTCTCCTTCCGCTATTCCCCCGCCACGCCTCTCCTGCTCAATGGCCTCAGCCTGTCGTTGAAACCGGGCGATTCCATCGCCATATCCGGAGCCTCCGGGACCGGCAAGACGACCCTGCTCAACCTGGCGATCGGCCTGCTCGAGCCGACGTCCGGCAGGATAACGGTGGACGACGTCCCGCCCGACCAGGTGAACCCCACCATACTCAATACCCATATCGGCTATCTCCCGGAACGGGGCAGCATCTTCTACGGTACGATCCGGGAGAACCTGACATTTTTCGGCAGCATCAACGAGCAGGACGCCATGACTGCCGCCCGCCTGCTGGGCATTGACGAGACGGTGGCGATACTGCCGGCCGGTTACGAGACCCAGCTCACCGACAATGTCACGGATCCCGTCCCCCCAGGGCTCAAGCAGCGCATCGCCATCGCCCGGGTTCTCGCCAACAAGCCGCGCATCATCCTTTTCGACAACGCCGATCGGGGGCTCGACAAATACGGCTACAACAGGCTCTTCTCCCTGCTTGGCCGGCTGCGGCCGCGCACTGTCCTGGTGATCATCTCCGACGACCGCAATATTCTGCGCCTTGCCGACCGGGAGTTTTTCCTCCATAAAGGGCAGCTCCAGGAAACCTTCCCCTTGGACAGCAAGATCTTCAATATCCTGCCGTTCCGGGAGTTCCGCCTGTGAAGCCCATTGCCGACATCCGCGAACGGAGCCGGATCCTCCGGGAGACCTTGGAGCCTCCCGGCTGGATGGGCCTGGATGCAATCTCCCCTCATGCCCGTGCGCTCACTTTTCTGATCGCCGCACTGGACTGGCGCGGCAAGGCCGGCCAGATCTGCGAGGCCCTGCCGCATGTCCCGGGCAGTCTCGACCGGGTCGATGCCATCAACACCATGGTCAACCTGGGCTACCATGTGCAGTCGGCCAGTGTTCGCCTGCATGAGGCGGATCACCGACTTGCGCCCTGCCTGTTCATTGCCGGCGAGAACACCGCCGGGGAATACCCGCTGGTCCTTC
>CAYYWK010000018.1:0-14449 GCA_964475345.1 uncultured Desulfobulbus sp. | reverse complement strand
AATTCTACGTCTTCAAGCCGACCCTGAAGGAGGGCAAACGACCGATCGTCTCCAAGCGCCTCGGCAGCAAGGAGATCAAGATGATTTACGACAACAGCCCAGGAGCGCGGCACCCTGTGGTCAACATCCCGACCACTGGCGCCGAGAGGAATTCCTACATCCTCAGCGATGACGAGCTCCTGCAGCTCGCCCGCTGGGCGATGATCATCGAGGAGCATTACGGACGCAACATGGATGTCGAATGGGCCAAGGACGGGGATGGCGTGACCAAGGGCAGCGGGAGGCTCTATATCGTCCAGGCCCGACCCGAAACCGTCCACTCGCAGGCCTCGAAGAACATCACCGAGACCTACCTGCTGAAGGAACACGGCGAGATCCTCGCCAAAGGCCAGGCGGTGGGCGCCAAAATCGGCCACGGCCTGGCCCGGGTCATCAAGACCGTCTCCGGCATCCACGACTTCCAGCCCGGCGAGGTGCTGGTCACCGACATGACCGACCCTGACTGGGAGCCGATCATGAAGAAGGCCGGGGCCATCGTCACCAACCGCGGCGGCCGGACCTGCCACGCGGCGATCATCTCGCGCGAGCTCGGCATCCCCTGCCTGATCGGCACCGAGAACGGCACCGAGCTCATCGCCCAGGGTCATGAGGTCACCGTCTCCTGTGCCGAGGGCGAGACCGGCTACGTCTTCGCCGGCCGGCTCGACTACAGCGTCGAAACCCTCAACCTCGACGAGGTCCCGGCAACCAGGACCAAGATCATGCTCAACGTCGGTATCCCGGAAAAGGCCTTCTTCGAATGCCAGGTTCCCAACGACGGGGTCGGCCTGGCCCGCGAGGAGTTCATTATCAACGCCCACATCGGCATCCACCCGCTGGCCCTTTACAACTACGCAGAACTGCAGAAGAAGGCCGAGGCCGGCGATGCCGAGATCGCCTCAATAGTCGCCGAAATCGACCGGCGCACCGCCGCCTACCCGGACGACAAGCGGCAGTTCTTCATCGACAGGCTGGCGGAAGGCGTGGGCCGCATCGGCGCCGGATTCTACCCCAGGGATGTCATCGTCCGCCTCTCCGACTTCAAGTCGAACGAATACGCCAACCTGGTCGGGGGAAAACTCTACGAGCCGGTGGAATCCAACCCGATGATCGGCTGGCGCGGCGCCTCGCGCTACTACGACCCGAAATACAAGGCCGCCTTCGAGCTGGAATGCCGTGGTCTGCTGAAGGCGCGCAACGACATGGGGCTGACCAACATCAAGCTGATGGTGCCCTTCTGCCGGACGCCTGAAGAAGGGAAGAAGGTCATAGAGACGATGCGGGAGTTCGGACTGGTCCAGGGCGAGAACGGCCTCGAGGTCTATGTCATGTGCGAGATCCCCTCGAATGTCATAGCCGCCGACGCCTTCTGCGACATCTTCGACGGTTTCTCGATCGGTTCCAACGACCTGACCCAGCTGACCCTCGGCCTCGACCGCGACTCCGACCTGGTTGCCCACATCTTCGACGAGCGCAACCCGGCGGTAAAGACCCTGGTCAAGATGGTCATCGACACCGCCAAGCGCCGCGGCCGCAAGATCGGCATCTGCGGCCAGGCCCCTTCGGACTTTCCGGAGTTCGCCACCTTCCTGGTGGAATGCGGCATTGACTCCATGAGCCTGATCCCTGACACCGCCGTCAAGACCAGGCTGCGTGTCCTGAAGAAGGAGCAGGAACTGGGCATCTCGCCGTAAACGGGGTGAGGGGGCGGCCGTCAGCACCGGCCGCCCCGGAGTCTCATGCCAGCTGTCCCACCTGTTTTGCCTCCTCCACCAGCATCACCGGGATGCCGTCCCTGATCTCGTAGAGCAGCCCGCACTTTCCGCAGAGCAGCCCCGTCTCGTCATTGACCAGTTTCAACGGTCCCTTGCACTTTGGGCAGGCCAGAATCTCGACAAGCTCCTTCATATCCATGCGATATCCTCAACTGATTGTATTCGACTGCGTTTTCCCGATGTGGACTGTGCCAAGGATACATGGTAGAGTGCAGAACGCAAAGGAATAACGGTCCTCTCCGGGGCATCCTGCCGGGAGCAAGCATCCACCGGCCGACGGGACGGCATCCCGCCGGCACCACCACATTGGACTATGACAGAGACGCTCGGTTGCATCGGCGGCGGCCAGATGGGAGAAGCCCTGATCAGGGGCATCCTCCAGTCCGGTCTCTACCAGGCTGGACAGGTCATCATCGCCGAACCGAACCCCGATCGGCGCCTTTTCCTCGAAAAGACCTATGCCGTGAGAACATACGGTGACAGCGACGGAATATGGCAGGAATGCCAGACCGTCATTCTTGCCGTCAAACCCCAGGTCATGGGACCGATGCTGGTCAAGGCCAAAGGGCTGGCAGACAACCGCCACCTGATCATCAGCATCGCCGCCGGCCTGCCGCTGGCCTTCTACAGCGAGGCCCTCGCTTCGTCAACCCTGCGGATCATCCGGGTGATGCCGAACACCCCGGCGCTGGTTATGACCGGCGCTTCAGTGATCTGCGGCAACGACAACGCCACCGCCGCCGATCTTGAAAAGGCTCTGGAGATTTTCAATGCCGTCGGGACGGCGATGGTCCTCGGCGAGAACTATCTCGACGCGGTGACCGGGCTCAGCGGTTCCGGGCCTGCCTATGTCTTCACCTTCATCGAGGCGATGATCGATGCCGGCGTCAAATGCGGCCTGCCCCGCGATGTCGCGGAGAAGCTCTCCCTGCAGACTGTCCTCGGTTCCGTCAAGCTGCTGCAGGAAAGCGGCGATCACCCTGCGGTGCAGCGCGCCAAGGTCACCTCGCCCGGAGGAACGACCATTGCCGGTTTGCACGTGCTGGAACGTGCCGGTTTTTCCGGCATCGTCATCGACGCCGTCGAGGCGGCGACACAACGTTCCCTCAATCTCGGAAAGGGATGATGAACGAGCGGCACTCGTCTTTCCACACCGTCCGCGAACTTGAGGTACGCCGGGTCGGAATCATCACCAAGCCCGATGACGCCGAATCTGCGGCATATGCCGGACGCCTTGCCGACTGGTTTGCCGGGAAAAACGTCGAGGCCATTCTCGACGATATCAGCTCCGGGCTGGATCTTCTGCTGGTACTCGGCGGCGATGGCACCCTGCTCCACATCGCCGAAAAAGCCGCACTGCATGCCATCCCGGTGGTCGGCATCAATCTCGGGTATCTCGGCTTTCTCACCGAATTCACCGCCCTGGAGGCTGAACAGGCCCTCGACGCGCTGCTCGCCGGCCCGGTCACCATCGAGAACCGGCACATGCTGCAGGTGCAGATGCTGTCACACGGAGAGAGCAATGGCAGGCATCTGGCCTTGAACGATGTCGTCATCAACAAGCGGGCCCCGGACCGTCTGCTCAATCTGCTGGCCAAGGCCGACAACGAGATCATCACCAGCTACAAGGCCGACGGGTTGATCTTTTCGTCGCCCACCGGCTCGACCGCCTACAACCTGTCGGCTGGCGGACCGCTGGTCCATCCCGGCCTGGCCGCCATCCTCGTCACCCCGATCTGCCCCTTCATGCTCGGCAGCAGACCGATCATCCTGCCGGCGGACGCTGTCATCACCACCAGTTTCGACGACCGCTCTTCCCATGCCAACGCCAAGATCATCGTCGACGGCCAGCATATCTGGGACATGCACCAGGGCGACATCCTCGAAGTGAGGGCCGCTTCCCTGCCGCTCCAACTCGTCACCTCCTCCAGTCGCGACTATTTCTCCATCCTCCGCACCAAACTGCACTGGGGTTTCCAGGGCAACCCCTGCCGCGACTGACAATCACTTCTGCGGTCAGGGGCAATCACACGATCGACAGCAGGCGGTTATCGCGCTGAATTGCCGTTCATTGTCTTTTCTTTGCTATCATGCATAATTATCCCTTAAGGTGATCTTCAAGCGAATGAATCAAAATGTGCCTCGTTTGATATTTCAGCGAGATTGCGGTCCTTTTCAAGCTTCTAAGAGCCATTCCTATATTTTCCCTTAACGTAAATTACCCCCACTGAAAATCGCCCGCGATGCGATATCTGTATTCAAGTTGTGCCGTCTGTGCGGTTGATTTTCTCCCTCGCATTGCGTAATCAGGCCCGCCACTCCTTGCCGGTAAAGACAGACTTCCCCTGAGAGGTCCTGCTGATCTGCCCGGATGCTTCTTCATCAGCTCCCATCGATTCCAAGAAAACACCCACCAGAACGCACCCTGCCCCGACACCCTTCGCACACTACGCACAAGTGCATGTGCATTCTATCCTTCCGGAATTGCATGCAATATCCGGAATTTGCCCAGCAATTCTTTGCTTGACACAGAGTTCATCCTCCTGATATCGATTGGCAAATCCTAGTGCAGTTCCCAACTCAGGCACCCGGCCGGATCACGGTCATCGTCAGCGGACGTACAGACAGGAGGGGCGGATGGAGACAGAACTGGTACTCTCGGCAGCGGCACTTATCGGCCTTGCCGTACTCATCCCCCTCCTGATGCTGGCCACGGCCGTTTTCGGCCCGCGCTCCACCAGCACGGTCAAGGACGAAGCCTACGAAAGCGGCATCGGATCGACCATCGGCATGGTCGACCAGAAGTTCAGCGTCAAGTTTTACCTCCTCGCCATCCTGTTTCTGATCTTCGATATCGAGGCCGTCTTCATGTACCCATGGGCGGTGAGCGTCCGCGAACTCGGCTGGTTCGGCTTCATCGAGATGGTCGTCTTCATGCTGCTGCTGCTGACCGGCCTCATCTACATTCTCAAGAAGGGGGTGCTCAATTGGCGCTAGGACTCGAATCCCAACTCGGGCAATCCGTCATCACCACCCGGCTCGATGACATCATCAACTGGGGGCGGCAGTATTCATTGTGGCCGATGGTTTTCGGCACCGCCTGCTGCGCCATCGAATTCATGAGCACCGCGGCCAGCCAGTACGACATTTCCCGTTACGGCGCCGAAGTCGTCCGCTTCTCGCCGCGCCAGGCCGACCTGCTGCTGGTCTGTGGAACCGTCAGTTACAAGCAGGCACCGATCCTCAAACGGATATACGAACAGATGCCCGAACCGAAATGGGTCGTGGCGATGGGCGCCTGCGCCTCCTCCGGGGGAATATACGACAATTACTGCACCGTCCAGGGAATCGACACCATTATCCCGGTGGACGTCTACATCTCCGGTTGCCCACCGCGACCGGAGGCGGTGCTCGATGCCCTGATGAAAATCCAGGAACAGATCGCCGGCGAGACCGTCGTCAAGGATCGCCATAAAGATTTCAAGGGGATACTCGGTTAAAATGAAGGCTCACGCTCTCGAAAAACTACAGACCGCCTGTGCCGGGGCATCCTGTTCCGAAGTCCTCGGCAACCTCATCGTCAACACGACGGCAGAAGACCTGACCGGTGTACTGGCCCTGTTGAAGACCGACCCGGAGCTCCGTTTCGAGCTGCTGCTCGACGTCACCGTCATCGACTACCTGGACTATCCCGGTACGCGCGCAGAACGTTTTGCCGTCGTCTACACCCTCAGGAGCGTTGCGCACACCCTGGTGGCCCAGGTCCGGGTGCCGGTGAGCGACCCTGAGGCAGGCATCCCCAGCGCCACCGGACTCTGGGACTCCGCCAACTGGGGTGAGCGCGAGGCCTTCGACCAGTACGGCATCCGTTTCCACGGCCATCCCGACCTGCGTCGGATCCTCAACCACTGGCAGTTCGAGGGACATCCGCTGCGCAAGGATTATCCGATCAATCGCGGCCAGGTCTGTCTGGAAACAGACAGGATGGAGAAGGAGATCCGCGACAGGCTGCACAAAAAGGGCATCGACGCCGACGTTCTTTCCGATATCAACACCGAGATCATGTTCCTCAACCTCGGTCCCTCGCACCCGGCGACCCACGGCGCGATCCGCATCCTGACCGCCCTCGACGGCGAGACCATCCTCGCCAACGTCAACGAGATCGGCTACCTCCACCGCGGCTTCGAGAAAACCGCCGAAACCCTCACCTACAACCAGGTCATCCCGCTGACCGACCGCCTCAACTACTGCTCGGCGCTGATCAACAACATCGCCTACGTCAAGGCGGTGGAAAAATGGCTCGGCATCGAGATCACCGAGCGCTGCGCCTTCATGCGGGTCATCCTCGCCGAGTTCTTCCGCGTTCAGGATCATCTGGTGTGCATCGCCGCCAACCTCGTCGACATGGGCGGCCTGACCAACTACTGGTATCTGTACAACGAGAAAGAGGCCTCCTATGACTTCATCAGCCGGCTCACCGGCGCCCGCCTGACCAGCTCCTTCACGCGGATCGGCGGCATGTACCGCGATTTCTACGAAGGCTGGCAGGCCGACCTCGAGAACCAGATCCAGGCCATTGAACGGGGCGTCTCCGATTCGCTCAAGCTGGTCCTGAAGAATCGGATCGTCCATGACCGGACCCAGGGTGTCTGCATCCTGCCGGCGGAAACCGCCCTCGCCTACGGCTTTACCGGGCCCTGCCTTCGAGCCAGCGGAATCCCGTTCGACCTGCGCAAGGACGCCCCGTACTACCACTACGACCTCTTCGATTTCGAGGTGCCGGTCGGCACCGCCGGCGACATCTACGACCGGATCATGATCCGCTTCGAGGAGATCTTCCAGAGCATCCGCATCATCCGCCAGGCGGTGAAGATGATCCCGGAAGGGCCGGTCTTCGTCGACAACCCGCTGGCGGTGCTGCCTTTGAAGGAAAAGGTCTACGGCAACATCGAGGGCCTCGCCAACCACTTCAAGCTGATCTTCGAGGGAGTGAAAACACCTCACGGAGAATGGTACGATTCGTCCGAGGCGGCCAATGGCGAGTTGGGCTTCCACTTCGTCTCCGACGGCTCGGGCCGCCCCTACAAGCTGAAGGTCCGTCCCCCCTGCTTCTATATCATGGGCGGATTCCATGAGATGGTGGAGGGGGCGATGGTTGCCGACGCCGTCATCAACCTCGGCAGCATCAACATTATCGGGGGGGAACTTGACCGATGAGCAACCGCGCACACCTGACCTTCACCGGCAAACCCTTCCAGTTCGATGCCGAGCGCGACGCCGAATTCGAGTTCCTGGTCAAGCGCTACCCGACCAGGGAATCGATGATCCTGCCCGCCCTGTGGCTGACCCAGGAGCAGGAAGGCTGGGTCCCCGGCGAGGCCATCGCCTACATCGCCGACCGCATCGGCACCTTCGCCAGCCAGGTCTTCGAGGCCGCCACCTTCTACACCATGTACCACCTGCACCCGGTGGGCAAAAACCATATCTGCATCTGCCGGACCCTGTCCTGCTGGCTGCGGGGCAAGCAGGATATCGTCGACTACCTGGAGAGCGAAATCGGCATAAGGCCAGGGGAGATCAGCGCCGACGGCCGCTTCAGCCTCGAGGAGGTGGAGTGCCTCGGCCACTGCGGCACCGCCCCGGTGGTCCAGGTCAACGGCGAATTCTACGAGAACATGGACGTCGAGAAACTGAAACAGCTGCTGGCAGGTTTGCCGTAAAGGAGATGCCGCGATGGAAGTGAAGGTCCTCAGCTCAAAGTTCGACATCGCCGACGCCCACCTGCTCGACGTCGCCAGGCAGCATGGCGCCTACTCGACGCTCGACAGGCTCTTTTCCATACAGCCTGCCGACGTCACCGAAGAGGTCAAGAGCAGCGGACTCAGGGGGCGCGGAGGGGCCGGCTTCCCGGCAGGTCTCAAGTGGTCGTTTCTGCCCAAGGGCCTGAACAAGCCGGTATACCTTGCCGTTAACTCCGATGAATCGGAACCGGCGACCTTCAAAGACCGCTATATCCTCACCCGCGACCCCCACCTGCTGATCGAGGGCATCATCATCTGCTGCTGGGCGATCGGCTGCCACGACTGCTACATTTATATCCGCGGCGAGTACACGACGCAGCGCAAGGCGCTGCAGAAGGCCATCGATGAAGCCTATGCCGCCG
Organism: uncultured Desulfobulbus sp.; assembly: GCA_964475345.1. Classification (GTDB taxonomy): domain Bacteria; phylum Desulfobacterota; class Desulfobulbia; order Desulfobulbales; family Desulfocapsaceae; genus Desulfoprunum. The sequence goes on along the minus strand of CAYYWK010000018.1, from coordinate 6,472 downwards.
GCTACCTGGGCGAGAAGGTCGCCGGGCGCGATTTCCGCATCGACGTCACCGTCCACCGCGGCGCCGGCGCCTATGTCTGCGGCGAGGAAACCGCCCTGCTGGAATCGGTGGAAGGACGCAAGGGCCAGCCACGCAGCAAGCCGCCCTTCCCTGCGGTGGCCGGCCTTTACGGCTGCCCGACGATCATCAACAACGTCCAGACCATCGCCTCGCTGCCGTTCATTCTCGCCAATGGAGCCGACGCCTACAAGGCCTACGGAACCGAGAAGAGCCCCGGCACCCACCTCTTCGGGATCTCCGGCCATGTCGAGAAGCCGGGCATGTACGAGCTGCCGCTCGGCCTGCCGCTGCTCGAGGTCATCGACAGGGTCGCCGGCGGCGTCTGGAAAGGCCGCAAGCTGAAGGCCGTCATCCCCGGCGGCAGCTCGACGCCGGTGCTGACTCCTGCCGAGGCGGCCACGGTCACCCTCGACTACGAGTCGATGGCCGCCCATAAAACCATGTTCGGTTCGGGAGGCATCGTCGTCCTCGACGAGACCGTCGACATGGTCCGCCTGGTCGAGAACCTGATCGACTTCTACCACCACGAATCCTGCGGCCAGTGCACCCCCTGCCGGGAGGGCCTCGGCTGGATGCTGAAGATCGTCAAGCAGCTGCTCCGCGGCGAAGGCACGATGGCCGACATCGCCCTGCTCCGCGAGCTCTGCGACAACATCGAGATGAAGACCGTCTGTGTGCTGTCGGCAGCCTGCACCATGCCGGTGCGCAGCTATCTCGACAAGTTCCGGCCGGAATTCGAGGCCTACGCCGCGGACCGTGCAGTTACCGAAGCCGCATGAACAGAGGATAAGGAAAGATCATGGCTGAGACGGTAAAGCTCTTCGTCAACGGACAGGAAGTGGAAGTGGAATCGGGGAAGAACCTGATCGATGCGCTGAAGATTGTCGGCATCGAGATCCCCCACTTCTGCTATCATCCGGCGCTCGGCGCCGACGGCAACTGCCGGATGTGCCTGGTCGGCATCGAAGACGGCCGGCCGCCGCTGGTGCCGGCCTGCAAGACTCCGGTCGCAGAAGGCCTGAAGGTCCAGCTCGACGCAGAGAAGATCAAAAAAATCCAGCACGACGTGATGGAGTTCGAATTGATCAACCATCCCGTCGACTGCCCGGTCTGCGACCAGGCCGGCGAGTGCACGCTGCAGGACTACTACATGACCTACGACCACCAGCCCAGCCGGATGCGTGTGCCTCAGGTCGTGAAGGAGAAGAGGCTCGACTTCGGCTGCGGGGTCATCCACGACCAGGAACGCTGCGTCCTGTGCGCCCGCTGCGTCCGTTTCACGAGGCTGATCACCAAAACCGGCGAGCTCGGCATCGTCAACCGCTCCGACGAGGCCCGGGTCACCATTTTCCCCGGCAGGCCGCTGAACAACCGCTACGCGCTGAACGTCGTCGACCTCTGCCCGGTCGGGGCGATGACCAGCCGCGATTTCCGCTTTACGCAGCGTGCCTGGTTCCTGACCCGCTCGCCGTCGATCTGCCACGGTTGTGCGAAAGGCTGCAGCATCTTCATCGACCACAACCGCGAAAAAGGCGGCGATGACCTGATCTACCGCTTCCGGCCCCGCCACAACGCCCTGGTCAACGGCTACTTCATCTGCGACGAAGGACGGCTCGGCTATCGTCAGGAGAACGAGAGAAGGCTGACTGCATCCAAAATCGACGGCAAGGAAAGCCCGCTTGCCCTGGCCGTCGAAACCGCCCGGCGCAAGTTGGAAAACGCCCGCAGGCCGCTCTTTCTGCTGTCGCCGAACTGCACGCTGGAGCAGATGCTGGCCGCCCGGGCACTGGCCGCCACCCGCAAGGCCCGGCTGTCCGGCTACAGCGATGCCTACATCAAAAACGGGGACAGCGACAGCTGGCTGATCCGGGACGACAAGTCGGCCAATCGCGCCGGGCTCCAACTGCTCGGCATCGACACCAGCCTGGACGGTTTCATGCAGGCCCTGGAAGACACCGACCTCCTCGTCAATTTCAACAACACCCGGATCCTGCCGGCCGGCGCCGAATTTGCCGAAAAATTCGCCGGCCTCCCCATCGTCGCCCTCAGCAGCCACAACGGTGCGGCCGTGGAGGGGGCGGCAGTCACCCTGCCTGTATCTTCCTACAGCGAATACGGCGGCACGGTGATCAACAGCGATGGCATTCTGCAGCGCTTTGCGCCGGCTGTCAGCAAGAACCAGCCTGCTCCGGACATGCTCGATCTGCTGCGGCAGCTTGGCTGTGCCCTCACTGAGCCTGCCGCAGTCGACCAGGCAATGCGGGAGGCGATCCCCCGGCTTGCTGGCATCGCCGCGTCCGTTTTCCCCGCAGAAGGACTGAATCTGATGGAGAAGGAGACCGATGATGTCACCGCTTGATTACCTCCTGGTCGCCCTGCGCGTCGCCTTCGGCGCCTTCGTGCCCCTCTGCTTTGTCGCCGTGCTGGTATGGATGGAGCGTCGCGGCGCCGCCTTCTTCCAGGACCGGGCTGGTCCGAACCGCTGCAACATCTTCGGCTTCCGGGCCGCCGGACTGGTGCAGAACCTCTCCGACGCGGTGAAACTGGTGTTCAAGGAAGACATCATTCCCGGCCACATTCCGCACAGGTTTTATTTCATCTTGGCGCCGGTGTTGGTCTTTGTCACCGCCCTGATCTCGTTTTCGGTGATTCCCTTTGCCGACACGCTGGTGCTGGGCGAGAAAAGCTACGTGATGCAGGCCATCCCTCTGGACATCGGTATCCTGTGGTTTCTTGCCTGCGCCGGTTTTTCCGTCTACGGAATCATCCTCGCCGGCTGGTCGTCGCATAACAAGTACGGCATCCTCGGCGGGCTGCGCGCTGCCGCCCAGGTCATCAGCTACGAGATCCCTATGGGGCTCGCGCTCGTCAGCCTGCTGGTGGTCTACGGCACCGTCAACCTCAACGAGATCGCCCGTTTCCAGGGGCAGCTGCTGTTCGGCATCATCCCGATGTGGGGTGTGATCCTCCAGCCGCTGGGCGTCATCCTGTTCATCGTCGCCGCCTTCGCCGAGACCAACCGGACACCCTTCGACCTGGCCGAGGGCGAAAGCGAGATCGTCGCCGGCTACCATGTCGAGTACAGCTCGATGAAGTTCGCGCTGTTCTTCATGGGCGAATATGTGGCGATGTTCGTGTCCAGCGCCATCATCATCACCCTGTTCTTCGGCGGCTACCAGATTCCCTGGCTCGCCACCGAAACCCTGGTCGCCTATGCCAAACCGGTGGCCCTGGCGCTGCTTGTCCTGCTGCCGCCAGCCACCTATTTCTTCACCGGCTGGATCCGCAGGAACAACACCAGTCACTATTACCGGCCCAACGACCCGCGTGTCCGCGAAGCCACCATCTATATCAGGGGTTTCTGGATCCTGACCCTGATCCTCGAGGCGATCCTGCTCGTCCTGCTGTTTTCCGACCCCGCTCCGGAAACCGTCAGGGTTTTCGTAGCCCTGCTGCAGATGGCGACTTTTCTGCTCAAGACCGTGGCGATGTGCTTCGTCTACGTCTGGGTGCGCTGGACCCTGCCGCGCTTTCGCTACGATCAGCTGCAGAAGCTTGGCTGGCAGACGATGCTGCCCTTGTCCCTCGTGAACATCTTTGTCACCGGTGCCGCTGTCGTGGCCCTGAGCTGAAGAGGAACGTGATGACTGCGAAAATCAAGACCATAGAACGACACGGCGTCAGCTACGACCAGCGGTTGTTCCTGATCGAGGTGTTCAAGGGGATGCGGGTCACCTTCGGCCACTTCTTCCGCAACCTGCTCGACAACTCGAAGCTCTACGTCCGCCATTACCCGGAAGTCAAGCCGGAGATCACCCCGCGCTGGCGCGGCAGGCATCGCCTGACCACCCACGACGACGGCACCGTCAAATGCGTGGCCTGTTTCATGTGCCAGACCAACTGCCCGTCGCACTGCATCTCGATTACCGCCGTCGAGAGGCACGACGGCAGGTCCGAGAAGCTGCCGGTCCGCTTCGACATCGACCTGCTGGAATGCATCTACTGCGGATACTGCGTGGAAGCCTGCCCGATGGACGCGATCCGGATGGACACCGGGATCTTCTCGGTGGTCACCACCAGCCGGCAGTCGGTGGTCAAGGGTCTCGACGAACTGCTGGCCACGCCCGGGGCCTTCACCGAAGAAGACTACCAGAAAAGGGGATTGTAAAACCATGCTCAGTCAATGGCTGTTCTACGGCTTTGCCGCCCTGTCGCTGATCGGCGCCCTCGGCCTGATCCTCACCCGGCATCCGATGAACGGGGCGATGTGCTTCGTGATCACCCTGATCTCGCTGGCCGGGCTCTACGCCCTGCTCTCGGCCTCGCTGCTGTTCGCCCTGCAGCTGATCGTCTACGCAGGGGCGATCATGTCGCTGATCCTCTTCATCATCATGTTCCTCAACATCCAGCCTGCCGACCTCCCCCAGGAGACCGGCAGATGGGGTTTCCTCCTCGGCGGGAGCCTGGCGGTCATCCCGATCGGCCTCCTCCTGCTGAAAATCGTCAGGTCCCTGCCGGGGAGTGAAACCACTATTGTCGGCAACGGTTTCGGCAGCGTCAAATCGGTCGGCCTGGTGCTGTTCCGCGACTGGCTGCTGCCCTTTGAAATCGTCTCGATCCTGCTGCTGGTGGCCCTGGTCGGCGCCATCGTCCTTGCCGGCAAAAAGGAGATGATCTCATGATCCACGACTATCTCTCGCTGAGCATCCTGCTCTTCTGCCTGGGTATCCTCGGCGTCATCTCCCGGCGCAACGTCTTCACCGTCTTCATGTCGATCGAACTGATGCTGAATGCCGCCAACCTCGCCTTCATCGCCCTGTCGCGGCTGCATCAGAGCATGGACGGACATGTCCTGGCCATGCTGGTGATGGCGGTGGCCGCCGCCGAGGCGGCACTGGCGCTTGCCGTCGTCATCCTGCTGCACAAGCACACCGGCAAGGTCGACACCAATGTCTTCAGCCTGCTGAAAGGGTGAACAGATGGAAAACACCTCCTACCTCGGCCTGATCCCGCTGCTGCCCCTGATCGGCGCAGCCGTCATCGGCTTTCTCCATCTCGGCACCTGCAAGGGCGAACGCCTGCCGGAGAAGTTCTACGGCATCCTTGCCTGTATCACCCCGATCTTGACCTTTCTGCTGGCGGTCAAAGTCTTTCTCGACCTGCGGGGACTGCCGGTTGCAACCCGCTACCTGAGCCAGGATGCCTTCACCTGGTTTGAGGTCGGCGAGATGCATATCACGATGGGCTTCCTTGCCGATCCGCTCAGTTCGCTGATGCTGCTGTTCGTCACCTTCACCGGCTCGCTGATCCATGTCTATTCGATCGGCTACATGGCCGGGGACGGCAGTTTCGCCAAGTTCTTCGCCTATCTCAACCTCTTCCTCGGAAGCATGCTGATCCTGGTGCTCGGCAACGGCCCGGTGGTGATGTTCGTCGGCTGGGAGGGCGTCGGACTCTGCTCCTACCTGCTGATCAGCTATTACTGCGAAGACCGCGGCAACGTGCTGGCCGGCAACAAGGCTTTCATCGTCAACCGTATCGGCGACTTCGGCTTCGTGCTCGGCATGGCCTTCCTGTTCTGGGCCATTGGGGGCAACGGCTTCGACTTCCTGTCGCTGAAGGCCAACGCCCAGCAATTGCCGACTGCCACCGTGGTGCTGGTCTGCCTGCTGCTGTTCGTCGGCGCCACCGGCAAATCGGCCCAGATCCCCCTCTATGTCTGGCTGCCCGACGCGATGGCCGGCCCGACCCCGGTCTCGGCCCTGATCCACGCCGCCACCATGGTCACCGCCGGCGTCTACATGGTCGCCCGCTTCAGCTTCCTCTACGCCCACGTCGCCGCCGTCGGGGTCTTCATCGCCTGGGTCGGCATCATCACCGCCCTGGTTTCGGCGATCTACGGCATGTACCAGGACGACATCAAGAAAGTTTTAGCCTACTCCACGGTCAGCCAGCTCGGCTACATGTTTGTCGGCGTCGGACTAGCCGCCTACTCGGCCGGCATCTTCCACGTCTTCACCCACGCCTTCTTCAAGGCCCTGCTGTTCCTTGGCGCCGGTTCCGTCATCTATGCCATGCACCACCAGCAGAACATCTGGAAGATGGGCGGCCTGCGCAGCAAGCTGCCGCTGACCTACAAGACGATGCTGGTCGGCTCGCTGGCCCTGGCCGGCTGTCCGCCGTTCTCCGGCTTCTTCAGCAAGGACGAGATCCTCTATTCTGCGCTTGCTTCAGGCCATACCGCGATCTGGCTGATCGGAGTGCTGGTGGCCGGAATGACCGCCTACTACACCTTCCGGATGATCTTCGTGGTCTTCCACGGCAGGCCCCGCGATGCCCACGCCTTCGAGCATGCCCACGAACCGCCTGCGGTGATGACCGTGCCGCTGGTCATCCTCGCCATCGGCGCCCT